>JALSLF010000591.1 GCA_026988445.1 Bacteroidales bacterium | reverse complement strand
ACTTATAACAGCAAAGGACGACCCGAAGGTTTATGGAAATGGTATTACCCGAACGGGGTTTTATTACGAGAAGAAGAATTAACCAACGGCAAATTAGACGGTAAATATGTAGAATACTCCGATGATGGAAGCATAATAGCAAAAGGTCAATATATTGACGGTATGAAAGAAGGAAAATGGTATTATCATATTGGAGATATTATAGAAGAAGGAAATTATAAAGCCGATTTAAAGGATGGCGAATGGGTAAATTATTATGAAAATAAACAAAAACAATTTGTAGGCAGCTATGTAGATGGTGAAGAAAACGGGAAACATATTTATTTTTATCCAAACGGGAAAATAAAAATGCAAGGTGAATATTCAATGGGAAAACGCCACAATACATGGGAATTTTATGACGAAGATGGTATTTTACGTACCACAATTACTTACCGCCTTGGTGAAGAAATTAAAATTGACGGACGTAAAATTGAAAAAAGTAAAAAAGGTGAAGAGTAGAAACTCTTCACCTAAAACATCATCTTTTAAAATTGGAAATAATAAAAGTTTAGAGTTCAATGAGTATAGGTAAATTAAAGCCTATTATTGTCATACTTAAATCTGTACCGCCACTATATATTATTTGTGCGTTTGGAGCAAGTCCAAAACGCCCGAATTTTACGTAAAACCCTAATGAACTTATAGCTCCTAAACCATTTGTAGCTCTGGTTTCAATATAAGTTTCAACAAAGTTTATATCATAGTGCTTTGTTATTTTCTTAAAAGAAAAAATACCTGCCGAAAAATTTATATTTGCTCCAATATGTTCATTTCCGAACTTTGTACTCAAACCGGTAAAAACACCTCCTCCGTTAATCGTAACTGTTGACTTATAAGAGTTTAAAAAAACGGTTCCGCTTACTATATTAATTCTCGGGTTTTTAGTAGGGAACTCTAATTCAAGATTAATTCCGTACAAATCAGGTGTAGCACTATCATAAGCATTTTGAAATCCGGGATTTAAACCAATTTCAGGTGCCTCAATCCAACCAAATTTGAGCAAAAACTTTTTATTTGCATTTTCTTGTGCATTTTGCAAAAAAGGGAAAAATAAAATCAAAAAAATAATAAAAGATATTCTTTTCATATTCATCTATATATTAAATGGTTTAGTGTCCCGTTGAAAAAAATATATCAAATACTCGTAAAAATACTTATCTTAATAAACAAAGCCAAACAACCAAAGCGGTATTTTATTACCAAAACCCTGTTCAATATCATCGGCAGCAATAAATGAGTTTTTTTCACCGGCAATTTGCCGGTAATCTTTATTTTTACCGCCTATTTCAAAAGTGTATTTCCCGTCAACAACAAAATCACCTTTGGGGCTTGTACTTATGCTGTGCCTGTGCAATAATTGATTTGCAAAAAAAGTTTCCCGCAAATTTCCTTTGTTTTGTACGTGTTCGGTAAAAACATAAATTAAATTGGGGTGATGTAAATAAACCTTTTCCGGTTTTGCCAAAGCGCTGATACCTTTTGCTTTCGGATACACAATATTAATAATTTTGGCTTTATGCAATGACTGCAAATAATGAATTACCGATTGCCACGATACACTAATTGCCGATGCCAAAGCAGAAATATTCGGGCTAACAGGTATTTCATTGGCAAGAATGTTTATCAACCTTTTAATTTTGGGTATATATTGCGGATTAATATTGGATAATAAAGGTAAATCCGTTTCTACAATTTGATTTAGGGTGGACGAAAGCCTGATGTGATAATGTTTTTTATCTTTCAGATAATAAGGATAATAGCCATGATGTAAATAGTCTTTGAAATATTGAAATACTTTTATTTTTTTACTAATTTCAAAACTGATTTTTTCATGATTTTTAATAATTTCGTTTAATGAATAAACAGCAAATTGCTGCTTACTTTCAATTTGTAAAAATTCTCTAAACGACAAACCGTTCATATTAAAAATCAAGGCTCTTCTGCTTAAATCAGCTTGCCCTTTATGGATATCAAGTATTGACGAGCCGGTAAAAACTACCTTTAAATCGGGATAAAAATCATAGATATTTTTAATTTCTTGTGCCCAATTACTGTGCTTATGTATTTCATCGATAAATAATTGCTCGCCACCGATTTTCAGGAAATCTTCGGCTAAATCGACCAAATTATCGTAAGAAAATGCAATATCATCAAGGCTTAAATAAAGTGCTTTTTTATCGTATCCATAAGTTTTTTTTATGTATTGAAGTATCATGGTGGTTTTTCCCACACCTCTTGCACCGGTAATTCCAACCAATTGGTCGTCCCATGGAATATCATTTATTATACTGCTTTCGTATTTGGTTTTTAAAGCGTTTAATAAGCCTTTATGTCTTAAATATAATTTTTCCATGGCTTGTTAGATGAATATCTAATACAAAGTTAATAAAAATTATTTATTTTAGAAATTATACATAATATATTTTCATTATTTTATAATATATAATTAATAAAATATTTATATTTTTATTAACTATACTTAATAATTTATTGGTAAATTATTAAGTATAGTTAATAAATAAATGAAAACAAAAAATATTAATAAGCTGATAATAATATTATTACATTTAAAAACAAAATCGGGATACATATATAGATGCATCCCGATTAATTATAAAGGAGTTTGTTCTTTTATTTTATCATTGCACCCGGTTTAATATCATCTTGCGGAGCAACAAAATAGAGTTTCCCGTTTTTATCTTCTGCCATTAAAATCATTCCTTGCGAAAGAATACCCCGAATTTTACGTGGTGCAAGGTTTAACAAAAGACTTACTTGTTTCCCGATAATTTCTTCGGGTTTAAAATATTCTGCAATACCTGATACTACCGTACGAACATCAACACCGGTATCTACTTTTAGTTTTAAAAGTTTTTTGGTTTTGGCTACTTTTTCCGCTTCCAAAATAACACCGCTGCGAATATCCATTTTCATAAAATCTTCGTAACTTACTTCGTCTTTAACCGGCTCATGGTTTTCTTCTTTATTTTGTTCTTTGGTAGCTAAAAGTTTATTTACCTGAAATTCAATTTCTTTATCTTCAATTTTAGCAAACAAAAGTTCCTGTTTACCAATTTGATGCCCGCTTGGCAATAAATCAAAATTGCCTAAATTATCCCAAGCTATTTTATCGATATTTAATATTTTCCCTGTTTTTTCACTTGTAAAAGGTAAAAAAGGTTCTAAAATAATTGATAAAGATGCACTAATTTGCAGTGCAATATTTAAAATAGTTTTAACTTTTTCTTCATCGGTTTTGATTAATTTCCAAGGTTCTGTTTCTGCCAGATACTTGTTACCAAGACGCGCTAAATTCATCGCTTCTTTTAAGGCTTCGCGGAAACGAAAATTTTCGATTGAAGTTTCAACTTTTTGTTTTATTTCGGCAATTTCTTTTAAAACGTTTAAGTCCTGTTCGTTGGGATTAATTCGTTCGGGGACTTTCCCGTCGAAGTATTTGTTTGTTAAAACAACGGCACGATTTATAAAATTACCAAGCACGGCAACCAGCTCATTGTTGTTGCGTGCTTGAAAATCTTTCCAAGTAAAATCATTGTCTTTGCTTTCGGGAGCATTTGCCGTTAAAACATAGCGCAAAACATCCTGCTTTCCGGGAAATTCTTCTAAATACTCATGTAACCAAACCGCCCAATTTCGCGATGTGGAAATTTTATCGCCTTCAAGATTTAAAAATTCATTTGCAGGCACATTATCGGGCAAAATATAACTGCCTTCGGCTTTTAACATCGAAGGGAAAATAATACAATGAAAAACAATATTATCTTTTCCGATAAAATGTACCAATTTGGTATCTTTATCTTTCCAGTATTTTTCCCAATCGGCGGTGAGTGCTTTTGTTGCCGAAATATAACCAATGGGTGCATCAAACCACACATACAACACTTTGCCTTTGGCATTTTCAACAGGCACGGGCACACCCCAATCCAAATCACGACTTACGGCACGCGGCTGCAAGCCTTGGTCAATCCATGATTTACATTGACCGTAAACATTCGGTTTCCATTCTTTATGTTCTTCTAAAATCCATTTTCGTAAAAAAGCTTCGTATTCATCTAAAGGCAAAAACCAATGTTTTGTCGGTTTTAATTCGGGTTTTGCACCGCTGATGGTCGATTTTGGATTTATAAGTTCCGTAGCACTTAAAGAAGTTCCGCATTTTTCACACTGATCGCCGTAAGCTTTTTCGTATCCGCAATGCGGACAAGTTCCTGTTATGTAGCGGTCGGCAAGAAATTGTTTGGCTTCCGGGTCGTAATATTGTTCGGTAGTTTTTTCAATAAACCCGTTTTTATCGTATATGGTTTTAAACATACCGGCAGCCGTTTCGTGATGCAGTTTATCGCTGGTACGATGATATATATCGAAAGAAATTCCAAGCTCTTTAAATGATTTTTTTATGATTTCATGATATTTATTTACCACTTCTTGCGGAGATTTTCCTTCTTTTTTGGCTTTTAAAGTTATGGGTACGCCATGTTCGTCTGAGCCGCAAACCCACAAAACATCTCTGCCGCGCAAACGCAAATAACGAACGTAAATATCCGAAGGAATATATACACCTGCCAGATGCCCGATATGAACCGGTCCGTTAGCATAAGGCAAGGCAGAGGTTACCATATATCTTTTAAAATCTTTCATTACAAAACTTTTTACGTATTAGGAATTTGCAAATTTAATAAGAGGAAAGGCAAATCAAGAATTTAAGCGCTGTTTTTTTATTTTTGAAAAAATGTATAATCATCCGGTATTTCAAAAATATGATTGTTTATTGATGTTTTTTGTATTTCTAAAACTTCAATTTGCGATTTCCACTCACGCAGCATCGAACGCTCTACTACGAGCATCGGGAAAACATTTTCATGACCATCAATGCTTAAAAAATATTTTCCGGCAATATCACTGTCCATCAAACTTAAAATTTTATTAAAACTAATGTATTTTTCAAAAGCTACCCAATAAGTAATTTCGGTGTTTAAATTAGGTACTTTTAGTCGCCATTGAAAACATTTTTTCCCAAGTATATATTTATAATTTCCGGTTTTTATAATTTGTGTATTGGTATCTAAATCTTTTCTTAAAAGATAAGCAGTAATTTTTGAATAAATTTTTTTATCGGGTTTTAAAAGTAATATTTCCGGTATATTAACATCTACAATTGCAGATTTTTCTTTTTTATGTACTTGATTAAATTCATCAATACGGACTTTATTACCTTTTATTTGAAAAGTAAGGTAAGCTGTATCGGTTTTATAGATTTTCATTATTTTTATAATTCCTTCAAAATCATTACCCTGTTGAGCAAAAATATTTAAAGAAAAAACAAGAAATACAAATAATATAAATAAATTTGATTTTTGCATACACAAATAGCTCTTTTGAATATTTCAATTATTCCGGAATTTTTAAGAAATCAAATAAAGATTAAGCAAATATAAACTTTGTATTCTTAAACAAAAATAATGATAATTAATTCCAAACCAAATATAATACAAAAAAATAAAAATGGCAGAACACAATGAAACAGGTATTTTAGGTGAAGAATTGGCAAGTAAATTTTTGGAAGAAAAAAATTACCAAATTATTGAACGTAATTGGCGCTGGCATAAATACGAAATAGATATTATTGCTTTGGATAAAGATGTATTGGTATTTGCCGAAGTAAAAACAAGAAGTAATGGCTCAGGCGAAAACCCTAAAGAGGCTATTACCAAACGAAAACAAAAATTAATACTTGAAGCAGCAAATGCTTATATTGAAGAAAGCGGTTTGGAATATGAAGCACGGATTGATGTTTTATCGGTGGTATTAAAACAAAATAAAGCCGATATTGAACATATTATAGATGCTTTTGGTCCCGAATTTTAAATATTTTAATATGAATATAGAAGAATTTCGAGCATATTGTTTATCAAAAAAAGCAGTCAGCGAAAGTTTTCCTTTTGATGATACTACATTGGTAATGAAAGTATTGGATAAAATGTTTGCTTTAGCAAATTTAGACGGTGATTTAAGTATTAACCTGAAATGCAATCCCGAAAAAGCACTTGAATTACGCGAGCAATATCCGGCAGTACAAGCAGGCTACCATATGAATAAAAAACATTGGAATACGATAATTATTGATGGTAGTTTACCGGATAGTTTAATAAAAGAATGGATTGATGATTCGTATAATTTGGTAGTTTCAAAAATGAGTAAAAAACAAAGGGAAAGTATATTTTTGTAGTAAAAATATTCAAATGAATTTGGTTGGCGGGATGTTAAGTGTAGCGGTTAAGTATATAATCAGTGGTGGGATTTTCTGCACTTCTGTTCCTTATTGCACCGTTATTTAATTTATTCATTTTCGTTCATTTTTAGTACTTTGCCCGCCATTGCTTATACACAGTAGAGAAAAGCTACCTGCCTTACAAGCAAGTTTTGAAGGCTTTCAAGCACAAGCAAAAGAGCAGGGAAAAGCAAACGAAACTACTTGTTTATTAAATAAGTGTCGGTTTTGCGGAAAAGGAAGTCTTA
>JALSLF010000590.1 GCA_026988445.1 Bacteroidales bacterium | reverse complement strand
TAAGCCTGTCACTTAATTTTGCAACATTGGATAATGAAGTTACAAAATTGGCAAAAGACGGTGAAGGTAATGATATAAATATTGAAACCGGTACACGAAAAATTGAAGTAGGTCATCCTATTTATGAGTGGTATATGAGAACATATGCAGGTGTAAATCCTGATAACGGTGCAGCACAGTGGTACTTAAACGGCACTGATGGTGAAGTTACTGAGGATTATTATGAAGCAGAACTTGCTTTCCAAGGCAAAAGCGCTATACCAACATACTCAGGCGGAGGAAACTTTCATGTTGATTACAAAGGGGTTTATTTTGATGCAAGTTTCTATTATGCCGGAGGGCATAAAGTTTATGAAGACTGGTCTTTCTATACTCATAATACAGGTGCATACTCAATTGCTTATTTAACCGGAGTTGCAGAGTTAATGAACAGATGGCAAAAACCCGGTGATATTACTGATGTTCCTAAAATTGAGTACGACTGGGGATCAAATGCATCCAGAACATCTTCCAGGTTTTTATATGATGGAGACTATTTCCGTATGAAAGATTTGGTTTTGGGATATAATTTACCAAAATCTATTGTTTCAAAAATTAAGTTTCAGGGAATATCTGTTTATGTTAGAGGAACTAACTTGTTTACTTGGGTAAAAGATGATAAACTAAAGTATGATCCTGAAGTTAGAGCCGATGGATTTACCCGATTAACTAATCCTCCTATTAAATCTATTACATTTGGTTTAAATTTAAATTTCTAAGAACATGAAAAAAAATATTTATATAATTCTTATTGTGCTCATAGGCATAGGGTTTCAATCGTGTACCGAAGATTCTTTGGAACCGACTCTTGCCCAAAACAAAGATGTTGAAACGAGTATCAATAATGTTGAAGACCTACAAGGGGTTTTGAGAGGTGCATACAACCGAATGACCTCATCGTCATATTATGGTCGTGATTTTATCATCTATGGAGAAGTAAGATCTGACAACTGCTATGCAAATGGTAACTCCGGAAGATTTCTCACTGCTGCAGCTATGGATATGGGAGAAACAGATGGATATGCAACAGATACATGGACACAAATATATCGTGTAATTGCAAGTGCAAATATTATTATTGGTAAAGAAGGTGCTGAGTTAGAAGGCGATGTAGGTGAAATCAACCAAGTTATTGGACAAGCTTATGCAATTAGAGCACTTGCACATTTTGACTTATTAAAACTTTATGGTCAGCAAAATGTATCAGGCGAAGGTACAAGAGGAATTCCTTATATAACAGAATATAAGGGAGAAGATCTTGCTCCTGCAAGAAAAACGGTTGCAGAAGTACGTTCTATGATTGAAGCTGATTTATCAAAGGCATTAAGTTTGATGAGCGATGCATTAAACGGAAGTAAAGAGTTTATCTCTACTTATGCTGTATATGCCATTCAATCCAGAGTAGCTTTGTATTTTGGAGATTGGAATACGGTTGTATCCGCATCAGAGGCTATAATTAACTCCGGTAACTATTCTATTATTCCACAAGCACAATACGTTGCTTCTTGGCAAGCTAAACAAAATGTTAACTCTATTTTTGAATTAGCATTTAGTAGTGTAGATAATCAAAATATAAATGGTTTACAATATATTTACAGAGGAAGTAATTATGGAGATATTAGAGTACTTCCTGACCTTGCTTCAATTTTTGATGCAGGAGATGTTCGTAATTCACCTGAAATGATAGGCATGGAGTTAGGCTATTTAACGAACCTTGGAAAATATCCAGCAACTGATTATTCAGATAATATACCAATATTTAGATATGAGGAAATTATATTAAATTATGCAGAAGCATTATTTAGATTAAATCCTGCTGACCCTAATGCACTGACTTATCTAAATATGATTCCTGCACAAAGAGGGGCAAACGCTTATACAACTGTAACTGAAGATAATCTTTTACAAGAAAGAAGGCGTGAGTTTTGTTTTGAAGGCTTCAGATTTGATGATTTAGCTCGTACTGGAAGAGATATTCCGTTAGTAGATGCACTGCTTCAAACTCACGGAGGCCCAAGTTATGGTAGCTATAATTATGCATTTCCAATACCCCGTGTTGAACTAAATGCAAATGCTAATATTACGCAAAACGCAGGATATTAATAGTTCTTAAAAAGTAAAAGGTACGGTAAGTTTCTTACCGTGCCTTTTTTAATTATTTTCATTTAAGACCATCGAAAACTATTAAATCACATATTAACAAAAGGAAGAAACAGTACCGATAAACCAGAAAGCTATACTTAAAAATAAAAACCATTTTTTTTCTTTGTTTTTTGGTATAAGTTATGAAAATTCATAATTTTAAAGGCTGAAAACTAAAAGCTTTCTAATTATGAATAATGTACAAGAACCTTCACAAGCAAATTCATCAAATCAAGAAAATAAGGACGATAAAGCCATTGCTGTTTTTAGCTATTTATGGATATTATGGATTGCAGCCTATATTTTATACGAAAAAAAGAAATCCGGTTTTAATCTGTTTCATCTCCGGCAAGGGCTGGGTTTATTTATTATCTGGATAATAAATGTTATTTTAAGCAGTTTTTTACCGGCAACCATTAGTTTTATACTATATATAGCCATAGCAGTTTTTGAAATAATTGGAATAATATCCGCCCTTAAAGGCGAACAAAAAGAATTACCCTTAATCGGGAAATTCATTAACGATAATTTAAAAAATTTCAAATAAATAGAAAAGTCGTGTCAATTGATACGGCTTTTTTTATTTTGAACAACAATCTGATGTTCCTGAAATTTTGCTTTGTCAGTGTACTTTAAGCTAACAGTAGCTTATAAATAGGTTTCTATTTAATTTCAACAATCAGTATATTCTTCATCATCAATACATTACAAAGAATACAAACAAAGTTAAATCTAACGAAATAAAACTACACAATTAATGAAAAAAATATTGCTTTTTCTAAGTTTTCTGATTTTTGTAAGTTTTTTAACAAAAGCCCAATACACAAAAGACATAAAAACCACCCGCATACTTTTTATTTTTGACGCATCAAACAGTATGAACGGAAAATGGGAAGGCAAAAAGAAAATTGAAAGCGCACGAAAAATACTTATAAAATTAGTCGATAGCTTGGATAAATTGCCCAATACACAGTTAGCATTGCGCATTTACGGACATCAATATGCTTTTCCTCCTCCGGTTTGTACCGATTCAAAACTCGAAGTTCCTTTTGCCGATAACAATTCGCAAAAAATTAAAGAAAAATTAAACAGTATTGTTCCTAAAGGAACAACCCCAATTGCCTATTCACTGCAATTAGCCGGTGGCGATTTTCCACCTATGAAAAATGTCCGCAACATTATTGTTTTAATTACCGACGGGATTGAAGCCTGTGATGGAGACCCTTGTGCCATTGCATTAATGCTTCAAAAGAAAAACATTACGGTAAAGCCATATATAATAGGTATCGGTTTAGATATGGAAACCAGAAAGGCTTTTGAATGCGTAGGGAATGTATATAATGCACAAAATGAAAACGAATTTGAAGATATGCTCCAAGTGGTAGTAAAACAAACATTTAACAAAACATCGGCACAAATTAACCTTTTAGATACTTACGGAAAAGCCACCGAAACAAATGTAAACATGACTTTTTACAACAAAAAAACGGGCGAATTGCTTTTTAACCTCATGCATACATTAAACAAAAACGGCAATCCGGATGTTTTATACATGGATCCGAAAATTGATTATAAAATAATTGTTCACACCATTCCTAAAACCATTATCGACAATATAAAAATTATCCCCAACAAACACAACATAATCAGAAAACCCGCACCGCAAGGATATTTAATTGTAAAACAACAAAACGGCAATGAATACCGGAATACTAAATTCATCGTGCGTGAAAGCAATAAAAAGGAAACGCTTTATGCACAAGATTTTAATAAACCGGAAAAATATCTTACCGGCATTTACGATTTGGAAATATTAACTTTACCAAGAATATATAAAAAAGGAATAAAAATAAGTCAAAGTAAAACGACTATCCTAAACATTCCACAACCGGGTTTGCTAAACATCTCTATGCCTGCAAAAGGATTTGGCAGTATATATGTATTAAAAAACGGAAAACAAGAGTGGGTATATAATATAAATGGTATCACACGCGAAACAATTTATTTACAACCCGGAAATTACCGGATAATTTGGCGTACGGCTCTGGCGAAAAAGATGGATTTATCGCAAATTAAAAATTTCAAAGTTATTTCAGGAAGGTCGGTTAGCATTAAATTTTAGATATAATATACTGAAAATATACCTAAAAAAAAAACAAGACTAAACACAATAAATTAATAATCAGCATATTACAAAATATTTTTCAACATATGTTCAAAAAGATGTCGTCAAACAAGTGCTAATGTATTCTACAACATAAATTACAGTTTGTATTTTTTATACTTTTGATGTCTCAAATGATAAAAATCATATATTTTACAAAAAAATATATTATGTATAAGATTATTGAAAAAGAGTTTTTCTCAGAAAAAGTGGTTAAACTGGTGCTTGAAGCGCCGGATATTGCCAAAAGCCGTAAAGCAGGACACTTTGTGATTGTCCGCGTTGATGAAAAAGGGGAACGTATTCCTTTAACCATTGCCGATTCAGATATTCAAAAAGGTACTATTACTCTGGTTATTCAAGTTGTTGGAGTAACATCAGCCAAATTGGCTAATTTGAATGTTGGCGACGAAATTCTTGATGTGGTAGGACCTCTTGGTAAAGCTACACACATTGAAAAATTTGGAACTGTACTGGCTGCCGGAGGTGGCGTAGGAGTTGCACCCTTGTATCCTATTGTAAAAGCGCTTAAAGAAGCAGGTAACAGAGTGATTACCGTTTTGGCTGCACGAAATAAGGATTTAATTATTCTTGAAGAAGAAATGCGCAAGTATTCCGATGAAGTGATTGTTATGACCGATGATGGCTCCTACGGAAAAAAAGGACTGGTAACTATGGGTATGGAAGAAGTTATTGAAAGAGAAAAAGTGGATTTTTCAATGATTATCGGACCGGCAATCATGATGAAATTTGGTGCTTTAACTACCAAAAAATACAACATTCCAACCGAAGTAAGTTTAAATACCATTATGGTGGATGGAACCGGAATGTGCGGAGCATGCAGAGTAAGTGTAGGCGGAAAAACACAATTTGTTTGTGTTGATGGACCTGAATTTGATGCTCATCAAGTAGATTTTGATGAAATGCTAATGCGACTAAATGCCTATAAAAAAGAAGAAACAGAAGCTTACGAAAGATACCTTGCTTTACAGCAAGCATAAATTATAATCAATTCTGAAAAATGGAAGATTTAAGCTATTATAAAGAAAAACGCAGCGAAGATTGGAGAGTTGAACTGCGAAAAACAAAAAAAGCAAAAGAACGCACCCTTATGGAGCGTATATCAATGCTTGAACAAGATGCAACTGAAAGAAGCCAAAACATTGAAGAAGTTAATCTTGGATTAACCGAAGAGATGGCGCTTGTTGAAGCCCAAAGGTGTTTGGATTGTGCTAACCCCACCTGTATTACAGGTTGTCCGGTAGGAATAAACATACCCGGTTTTATCAAAAAAATTGAAGTAAAAGATTTTTTGGGCGCTGCCGAAGTATTAAAAGACACCAACACATTGCCGGCAGTTTGCGGTAGAGTTTGCCCACAGGAAAAACAATGCGAAAACAGTTGTTTTTATACGGTTCAACTAAAAAAACCACCGGTAGCTATTGGTTACTTGGAACGTTTTGCTGCCGATTATGAACGCAATAGCGGAAAAATGGCTATTCCCAAAGTTGCTACAAATAATGGAATAAAAGTAGCAATTATCGGTTCAGGACCTGCCGGTTTAGCAGCATCTGCCGATTTGGTGAAATTCGGATACGATGTTACGGTTTTTGAAGCACTTCATGAAATTGGCGGTGTATTAAAATACGGTATTCCTGAGTTTCGTTTGCCCAATGAAATTGTTGACGTTGAAATTGACAACCTTCGCAAAATGGGTGTAAAATTCCGTACAAATTTCATTGTCGGGAAAACCGCCTCTTTCGATGATTTACGTGCACAAGGCTATCAAGCATTTTTTGTAGGAAGTGGAGCAGGTTTGCCTCGTTTTATGAATATTCCGGGCGAAAACTCAATTGGAATTTTCTCTTCAAACGAATACCTCACCCGCGTAAACTTAATGAAAGCAGCTGATAATAATTACGATACACCTGTATCTTTTGGTGATACCATTGCCGTAATTGGCGGTGGAAACACGGCAATGGACTCCGTTCGTACGGCAAAACGCCTTGGAGCAAAACGCGCTGTTATTGTTTACCGCCGTTCTATTGAAGAAATGCCTGCAAGAGTTGAAGAAGTTAAACACGCACAAGAAGAAGGTATTGAATTTATGAACCTCCATAATCCTGTTGAATACATTGCAGACCAAGACGGACGTGTAAAACAAATGCGTTTGCAAAAAATGGAGCTTGGAGAACCGGACGCATCAGGTCGTCGTCGTCCAATCCCTATTGAAGGCTCTGAA
>JALSLF010000589.1 GCA_026988445.1 Bacteroidales bacterium | reverse complement strand
TATGGTCAAATAATAGTGAACTAAGTTCAGTACTTTATGGAGCAACAGTAGGCTTAGGGATAAACTATAAACTTTATCAAAATTTTTCATTTAATTTAGAACCTACTTTTAAATATTCATTTTTACCAGAAAACTCTATTTTTAGAAAATACCCGTATAGTTTTGCAGTTTTTGCAGGATTTAGCTATCGCTTCAAATAAAACTCCTTCTTTTTTTTCTATTTTTTATAAAAAAACACCTAATACGGTTACCTTTTCAAAAATTTGACATAAATTAGTAAAAAACAAGAAAATTTATGTCGGACAAAAAAATCATTTATCTTATTCGGAAAGGTAAGGATTCAATCGCATTAGAAAAACTATATAAGATTTATCCTGCCGTAAAAAAATATGTACTTGATAATAATGGAACCCATGAAGATGCAGCGGATATATTTCAAGATGCTTTAAGTATTTTTATCCAAAAAGTTATGGATAATAATTTCACTTTAAGCTCTTCTATTTCTACATATATTTTTGGAATCTGCAAAAATCTTAATTACGAAAAAAACAGAAAATTAAAAAAGAAAATTAATTTTGAAAATAGAATTTTATCAGAAGAAGATTTAAAATCAATAGAAGAATATATTGAAGAAGAAGAGAAATACAAAAAACTTGATGCAGCATTAGAATCATCAGGGAAAAAGTGCCTTGAACTATTGCAATTATATTATTACCGGAGGTTATCAATGAAACAAATTGCCCAAATATTGGGCTACTCTAGTGAAAAATCGGCAAAGACACAAAAGTATAAGTGTCTTGAAAAAGCTAGAAAATTTATTAACAGCAAGGGTTTTAATATTTAAAATACAGATTATGGAAAAAATTCTACACGAAATACAATATATTGAAGACTATTTACTCGGCAAATTAGATGATGCCGAAAAAGTCAAGTTTGAAAAAAGACTGAAAACAGACGCTGATTTTGCTAAAAAAGTAAAACATCAAGCCCTGATAATGAAAAGAGTAAGGCAGATTGCCATAAAAAAATCAATATCAAGAGCACACAACAATTATCTTAGAAAACAGCGGTTTTCATTTCATAATATAGTTAAAAATCCTAAAAATGCTTTTTTAACATTTTTAGGTATCCTACTTATCGGCTTTTTGGTTTGGGAAGCAGAAACAGAAAACCGTAGCAAAAGACAAAATCCAATGGAAGAAACTGAGCAGGTAGAGTCCGTAGAAGAAATACAAAAAAATAGTACTGATACCCTAAAAATAAATGATTCAATTTCAAAAGATACTAAAGAAGAAACGGATAGTATTATTTTTTATAAAAATAAAAGTCAATAATCTATCTTTATTTCACTAAATCAATTCCATGAGTACGGCATTTTTTTGATGCCGTACTTTTTTTTTAAAAAAATGCCATAATTATCTACAATAGCGCATTTAGCCAATTATTTTTGAAAAAAACGCTTATCTGTTTATACTATAAATCCGGCTTAAATCTCTGGCAATAGTAAGTTTCGGGTTTAACATTTATTAATAATAATTAACAGAATTTAAGCATAATTAACTTTTATTAACAAATTAATAATGAATGTATTAATACATTTGCGGCAATATAATTTACACTAACTCTAAGCTAAATATAACAGGTATGTGTTGGTTTGAAAAATAATTTCAACATTATGCAAAATGAAAGATTTTAAAAATAAAAAAATGTCAGAATATACACTAGAAGAACTAATTATTTCATTACAAGAAAGAGCGGAAGATATCGAAGATAGAAATTGCACCGATAAAAAATGGATAAAAGAAAATTTAATTTTCGCTCTGGATATTATTCATATTTATAATGTAGGTGATGAAGAATTTTTTATTTTAATTGAAAGAATGAATAAACTTGACCGTGCGGAAGCCGACCACTTTTTAAAGTTATATGAAAAAGTAAAAACAGAGAAAAAAATAAATTAGGCTAAATAAACGATTACAATATTTTAAAATTCTTCCCAAAATTAAGCGACTATCTACTTCTATAGATTGGTACTTCATTTGTACATAATCGCTCAATTTAGGTATTAGACACCTCAAATATCATCAAAGTATTTATCGGGTAAATTCACCAAAAACAGTTTCTCAGTAGAGCGTGTAAAGGCAGTGTAAAGCCAGCGCAGATACTCTTTGTTAATCATTTCTTCAGTAATATATCCTTGGTCGAGAAAAACAACCTTCCATTGCCCTCCTTGTGCCTTATGGCAAGTAATGGCATACGAAAACTTTACCTGTAAAGCATTAAAATAAGGGTCATCTTTAATTTTTTTTATTCTGTCCTTTTTTAAAGGCACATCAGCATAATCCTCCATAACGGCATTGAAAAGCTTTTTATTATCATCCATGCTTAAAGCAGCACTTTCAATTGTAAGAGTATCTAAAATAAGTTTAACCTTTATTTCTATATCATTGTAATCAATTAAGCGTAAAGTAATATCAGCAAAATGCAAATCATATAAATCCTGATAAGCATGAATACGAACCACTTCAACAATATCACCATTAGCCAAAAAATCTACTTCTTTAATTTTTTCGGTCCAGAAATAATTATTTTTTACAATCATTAATAAATCGCCTTCACTTAATTTGCTTTCGCGATATAATACAGCATTACGAATACCTTCGTTATACTTATTCGCGCGTTTGTTAGAACGGTTGATAATAATCACTTCATGCATTCCGTATTTGTCATATGCACCCGATATAGCTTCTATTAAATCAGCACCACTTATTCGCTCAACATCTGAATTTTGCAAATGAAAAACAGGAAAACCGGTAAAAGAGTTTGTATCGGAAGCAATTAAGGAACGTAAATAATTGGCATTTGATAAAATTGAGGATTCCTGAGCCTGACGTATAACCTCGGTAAGTTCAATTTCATCAACTTCCAAATGATACATTTCAAGCTCGGTAGCTTCCAAAGCAGGACTTTGAGCTATTCCAACCGGAGGTAGCTGAGCAGTGTCGCCAATTAGAATAATCCGACAGTTATTTCCGCTATAAACATATTCAATCAAATCATCAAGAAGACGCCCACTGCCAAAAACCGAAGTATCATAAGAGGCATTGTTAATCATTGAAGCCTCATCTATTATAAACAATGTATCTTTATGTAAATTACGGTCCAAACTAAAATTCCCAAAACCGTCGGATGCAGATTTTTGACGATATATTTTTTTATGAATTGTAAAAGCAGGAAAGCCGGAGTAATAGCTAAATACCTTAGCGGCACGCCCTGTAGGAGCTAAAAGAACACTATTAATTTTAAGTTTATTTAAGCTTTTTACTACAGCACTAACTGAGGAAGTTTTTCCGGTACCGGCATAACCTTTCAATAAAAATATTCGATTATTCCGGGTACTAAATATAAAATCAGCCAGTTTTTCAAACAATAATCTTTGATCGGCGGTAAGCTCATACTTTAATTCTTCGCTAAAAGACCTTATTAAATGCTCTTTTATCATTTATATAAAAATTAAACAATTAGCTTAAAATGTTAATTATAAATCAATTATAACATAATACATCTTACAAATAAATATAAATTATAAAATTTCATTCTGTAAAGGCTGTAGTAGTTATTTTTTTTTTATTTTTGCATCAAACATAATTAAAATTATTGAAATGAAAACCGTAATTAATATTATTTTGTTTTTAGTAATAGTTACCTTATCCTATTTTTTATGGGAAAGTATTGCTGAACCTATTCGTTTTGAAAAAGCTAAAAAAGTCAGATACGATGCTACCATCCAAAGATTAAAGGATATTCGTACTGCTGAAATTGCTTATTTAGCCGTTAACGGAAAATTTACAGGAGATTTTGACACCCTGATTAATTTTATTAAGAACGACTCTATTCCTGTTGTAAAAGCAATTGGTAGTGTACCGGATACTTTAACAGAAGAAAAGGCATTAGAGATGGGGATAATCAGTAGAGATACTATTAGGGTAAGTACATTGGACTCTCTTTATGACCCCGGCTTTGCACCGGACTCTTTAAGGTTTGTTCCTTTCACCAATGGTGCTCAGTTTACACTTGGAGCAAAAGTTTTGGAAATTGGTTCAAAAGTAGGTTCAAATACTTTAAAAGTACCTGTTTTTGAGGCAAAAGTACCAAACAGAGTACTGTTAAAAGGCTTGAATGAGCAATTACGAATTAATCTTGATGATGAAATGCTTAAAATGGATAAATATCCGGGCTTAAAAGTAGGTTCGCTTGAACAAAATATAAATAATGCGGGAAACTGGGAGTAAGTTTGTTGCAGTTAAATAAATGTTAAAATATAGAAGGCTGTTTGCAAAATGCAACAGCCTTTTTTAATACAAAATTTATAAATGTAACGAATTCGTTACATTTATTCATCTTTTATGTTACTTTTCAAATTTATTTATTAAATTTGGCTTAATATTTGGTTTTATCAGTTTAATTAAAGCATATATACACAAATGCTAATCAAAACATAAATAAAACTGTATATTAATATTTTGAAATAATAAAAGAAGCCGAAAGAATGAAAGAATTTGCTTTATTTAACGATTCATTTAGTATAACCAAAACCAATACTTATCATTTAAGCATAAGGATAGGACAATTGGGTTACTCATATTGTATTATTGATACAGTTCGGAAAAAATGCGTTGCTATAAAAAATATTAACTTTAATAAAGTTGATGATAACATAACTTTTTTTAACAATGTTCAAGACTTGCTTAAAAATGATTCCTTTTTAAATAAGTTTTATAAAAGTATTGATTTCATATATCATTCACCTAAGGCTACTCTTGTACCCAATGCATTGTTTAACCGAAAATATTTAAAAACATATTTTCAATTCAATCAGGTACTTGACGACTATGAAGAGATTCATTACAATAAATTGGAAAAAACTCCTGCTGTTAATATTTTTAGTATTCCCTCTGAAATTACAACATTAATGGTAAATCAATTTCCTGAATCACGTTTTTTTCATCAAGCAAGTATTTTTATTGAAAATACCTTGAGGCATGCCGCAAACAAAAAAAATATGGTATCTGTAATGGCAAATGATGATTTTTTTGATATTGCAGTTACTGAATCCGGAAATTTATTTTTGTATAATAACTTCACTTACCAAAACGAAAATGATTTTGTATATCATATAATGAATGTGTATCACCAGCTGAAAATTTCGCCCAAAGAGATAGGAATTTATATTTCAGGAGATATAAGTTCAGAGGATAAAAGATACAGGCTTCTTTCCAAATTTATCGGAAATGTTCATTTGGTAAACATTGCAGATAATTCAGATTGTGAATATGGTTTTGAAGAAATACCGGAACATTTTTTTGCGAATTTACTTAATGTAATGAAATAAAATGAGAATTGTAGGAGGTTTACATAAAGGGCGGAGATTTTATCCGCCTAAATTTTTTAAAGCACGTCCAACCACTGATTTTGCTAAAGAAGGGCTTTTTAATTTAATAGATAACAGAATTGATTTAGAGGGCAAAAAAGTTTTGGACTTATTTAGCGGAACGGGGAATATTTCTTATGAATTTATATCGCGCGGCTGTAATTATGTAATGGCTGTAGATATTAGTGCTAAATACCTGTCATTTGTAGAAAAAACGGCAAAATTAATAGAGCCAGAAAAAAAAATATTAAGAACCTACAAAGGCAATGCTTTTAGCATATTAAAAAAAATGGACTTAGATTATGATTTGATATTTGCCGATCCTCCTTACGATATAGAAAATTTAGAAGCTCTACCCGATTTAATTTTCAATAATAGTAGTTTAAAAGAAGATTCGATTGTAATTATTGAACATTCTGCACAATATAATTTTTCAAAACATCCTCATTTTCAAGATAAAAGAAATTACGGAAAAGTTAATTTCAGTTTTTTTTCATAAAACGCATATTTTTTTTTGGCAACAAAAAAAAACAATTTATCTTTGCAGCACTTTTAAAGAAAATAGGTTCTTAACAGTACTTGGTCTGGTAGTTCAGTTGCTTAGAATATCCCGATTACTCGGGAGGGTCGCTGAGCCAAGTTCTTTAAATAAAATACACGGTCTGGTAGTTCAGTTGGTTAGAATACATGCCTGTCACGCATGGGGTCGCGAGTTCGAGTCTCGTCCAGACCGCAACATTTGCTCAGAATATCCTTATTATCACAAGGAGAGTCGATGAGCTAAAAGGGAATAAGTTCATATAAATATACGGTCTGGTAGTTCAGTTGCTTAGAATATCCCGATTACTCGGGAGGGTCGCTGAGCCAAGTTCTTTAAATAAAATACACGGTCTGGTAGTTCAGTTAGTTAGAATATCCCGATTGGCATCGGGAGAGTCGCAATTCAAGTTTCGTCCAGACCGCAACATTTGCTCAGAATATCCTTATTATCACAAGGAGAGTCGCTGAGCCAAAAGGGAATAAGTTCATATAAATATACGGTCTGGTAGTTCAGTTGGTTAGAATATCCCGATTACTCGGGAGGGTCGCTGAGCCAAGTTCTTTAAATAAAATACACGGTCTGGTAGTTCAGTTGGTTAGAATACATGCCTGTCACG
>JALSLF010000588.1 GCA_026988445.1 Bacteroidales bacterium | reverse complement strand
AATCATATTTTTCTAATCTACGATATAAAGATGTACGGGTAAGTCCAAGCTCTTTTGCTGCACTACTAATATTTCCCCTGTGTTTTTTTAATACTTTTAAAATGATAATTTTTTCAACTTCCTCTAAGTTATAATTTTCCAATTCTAATTCATCTACGGTATCTCGATTGTTTGTGAGGTGAAAATCAAAGGGTTGTAAAACATTAGTATCCGCCATGATTACTGCACGTTCAATAGCATGTTGAAGTTCCCGTACATTTCCGGGCCAGGAGTATTGCAATAATTTTTTATGTGTTGCCGAACTAATTTCTTTGATTCGTTTTTTGTATTTTTTAGCATAAACTTTTAAAAAATGTTCTGCCAATAAAGAAATATCCTCGGCACGCTCACGCAAGGGCGGAATATGTATTTCAACCGTATTTATCCTATAAAGTAAATCTTCGCGAAATTTACCTTCTTTTATCAATTGTTGAATAGGCATATTGGTTGCACATATCAAGCGAATATCAATGGGACGGGCTTTGTTTGAGCCCAAACGCGTTACTTCGCGCCTTTCTAAAACAGTAAGCAGCTTAGATTGTAAGGGTAAAGAAAGATTTCCTATTTCGTCTAAAAATAATGTACCACCCGATGCAATTTCAAAACGTCCCGGACGGTCTATTTTAGCATCGGTATAAGCACCTTTAACGTGCCCAAATAATTCGCTTTCAAAAAGCGTATCGGTTAAAGCACCCAGATCAACATTAATCATTACCTCATCTTTTCGTAATGAGTGTTTATGCAAAGAGCGGGCAACCAACTCCTTTCCTGTTCCATTTTCGCCAAGGATTAAAACACTGGCATCGGTTTGAGCCACTTTTTTAATGGTTTCAAACACTTTAATCATACCGGGAGATGTTCCTATAAAATCGCCGAAAGGCTGGTCTAGTATTGCTTTATATCCACTTTGTTTCTCTTTTAACGAATCAATTTCCAAGCGGGATAAACGAAGTTTATAAGCAGCAGAAACAGTAGCTATTAACTTTTCGTTTTGCCATGGCTTATTAACAAAGTCAACCGCTCCTAATTTTATTGCTTTTACAGCATTTTCAACATCACCATAAGCAGTAATAAAAATAACCACTGCCGAAGGGTCTATTTCTAAAATTTTATCTAACCAATAAAAGCCTTCTTTACCGCTAATTGCATCCTTGGTAAAATTCATATCCAGCAAAATAACATCAAAATCATTTTGCTTAAGCAAATCAGGTATTCGCTCCGGATTTTCTTCGGTTACAATTTCTGCAAAGTTTTTTTTAAGTAAAAGTTTTAATGCAAAAAGTACATCTACATTATCATCAACAAGCAAAATTTTACCACTCTTTTTTCCCATTTTTATAATATAAGTTCAGGTTTTGGATTTTAGACTCCTTAGATAATACCTTAAATCCGTAAATATCTATGCAAAACATTAATTGAGCCTTATCATATATTACCCTAATTAGAAAAATCATGCCAAAGAAAAGCAAAACTACAATACACTAACACTTAATCATTTACAAGAACAAGACAAAACAAAACTGTCCGATTCCGTACAGTTGAATACATAATCGGACAGTTAAGTTTTATTTGCTTCCTTTAATTAAACAATTAATTTAGAACCGGATCTTCCGGAATGTTAAGCCATACTTCGTATTTTCTGCCTAAACGTTTCAAGGTAGTTTTCCAATAATTTTCGTCAATTGGCATAATACTCTGGGTATCAGGGTGAGTAACTAACCAAAAATCGTTTTCAATTTCTTTATCAAGCTGTCCTTTGCTCCAACCGGAGTAACCGATAAAGAAACGAATTTGCTCTTCGGAAATAGATTTGCTACGCAACATTTTCAAAACTACATTAAAATCACCTCCCCAATATATATTATCAATTACATGCTTGCTATTCGGAATAAGTTCACCCAAGGTATGTAAAAAGTCAATTCTGTCAATAGATACAGGCCCCCCAATTGATACTTTACCTTTAAAATCAAAATCTTCTTCAAACAAATCGGATAAAGAAATATCGACCTGCTTGTTAAGAATAAATCCAACGGAACCTTCGTCATCATTCAATGTTAAAAGCACAACCGATCTTTTAAAATAAGCATCATTAGAAAAAGGCTCTGAAATAAGTAAGTTCCCTTTTTCCGGCATAAGGTTTTCATGTTCTATTTTAAAAAAGTCTGGTTCTGTTTTCACGGATTGATTAATTTAATTTGCAAGTGTAAAATACTAAAAAAAATATCGTCAACAAACAATTTTTAAAAAAATTTGATGAATTTTTACTATTTTCGGGTATAATTAACAGTTTTTAGCTCTTTTTATGAAATTATGCTATTTTTGTTTAAATATTTTTTAATTTTTATCGTTTCTTCGATTTACAAAACTAATTAATTTTATAGATGAAAAATATCTTTCTCTTATTATTCCTTTTCATTTTGCTTTTGCCTTCGTGTATATCAAAAAGCATAAAGTATATACAGGATAAAAATGAGGTGTTTGAGCAAATTTATGAGTATGAGAATATACCTACCGACTATAAAATACAAAAGCAAGATATTTTATATATTAAAATTACTTCAACGAATAAAGAGATTAACGAGTATTTTAATATTGGAAAAACTACGACAGGCACAAGCAATATTCAAAATTCAAATTTTTATTTAGACGGTTTTACTGTAAACGATTCGGGATATATTCAAGTTCCCGTATTAGGTGCTTTAAAAGTGGAAGGCTTAACGGTTAAAGAAGCAAACAAACTATTGCAAGAAAAAACCAATCAACATTTAAACAATGCTATTGCCAATTTGAAACTGGTAAGTTTTTATTTAGATTTTCTGGGAGAGGTTAACCAACAAGGTAGAGTTACCGTGATGCAAGACAATAT
The DNA here is from genome assembly GCA_026988445.1 of Bacteroidales bacterium. Classification (GTDB taxonomy): domain Bacteria; phylum Bacteroidota; class Bacteroidia; order Bacteroidales; family NBLH01; genus NBLH01. Next base: position 3,733 of record JALSLF010000588.1, on the reverse strand, counting down.
TAATATATTAGATGCCATAGCATTAGCCGGTGGAATTAATGATTACGGAGATAAAAGAAATGTATTAATTGTTCGGAAAAGTATAAATGGAACAAAAACATTCAGAGTAGATTTAACCAAAAGAAATTTGCTTACATCCGATAAATTTTATTTGCTCCCCTACGATATGATAATTGTGGAACCGATTGCAAATAAAACATTTAGAATGAATGTAAGAGATTATACTTTAATACTTTCTACCATTACATCAACCATGACAATGGTATTGCTAATTTTAAACCTTAAGTAATTTATGGAACCTGAACCACTAACAATAAAACCAGACAATTCAAACTTTGATGTAAAAAAATACTTACTCAAAGCCATTGCTTATTGGTATCTTTTTATTTTATCTTTTATTATTGTTTTTGGATATAAATATATTTCAGGCAGATACAATGTAAATACTTATTCAACGCATGCAACAATAATGCTAAAAGATGAATTACAGAGTACGCAGCGTGTGGTGGGAGGATTACAGCTTTTTGATAACCGGAAAAATATAGAAAACGAAATAGGTGTACTTAAATCATACACATTGAGCGAACAAGCACTAAAAGAACTTGATTTTGAAATTTCTTATTTCAGATATGAAAAATTTAGAAGTGATATTGATTTATACCAAAATACGCCTTTTATAATTGTTCCCGATTCGGGAAAAAATTTTGCTCCTTGGGTAAAATGCTTTTTAACTTTTACCGGAGAAAACAAATTCAGAATTGATATTGAGCAGCTTGGGATAAGTAAAGAATTGAGTTTTGGAGCACATTTCACATCCGATTTGTTAAATTTCACAATTATAAAGAACAAGAATAAAAACATAAATTATAAAACACTTTCCGGACAGCAGTATTATTTTTATAAAAATAACTTTCATTCCTTGGTAAATTCTTTTTCAAACCGCTTAAATGTTGATGTGCGTAGTCAAAACAGCTCTATTTTATGGCTTTGGATAGATGGTACCGTACCGCGAAGAATTAATAACTATCTGAATAAAATAGTAGAAATTTATTTACGTAACCGTTTGGATGAAAAAAACCGTATTGTAATCAATACTATTAAATTTATCGACACACAATTATCAAGTGTTGTTGATTCAATTGCCGTTACCGAAGATAGCTTGCAAGTGTTTAAACAAAGCCACCAAGTTTTGGATATAAATAAAGAAGGTGAAATGCTTTTTGATGATTTGGCGCAACTTCAAGAAGAGTTAAAAATGCTAAAACTAAAAAAGAATTTTTACAAATATCTTGAAAAAAACATGAGCGAAAATACAGAAGTGCCCGAAGTAATTTCGCCTATGTTGCTTAATATAGACGACCCCATACTAACATCTCAAATCACTGAATATCAAAATCTTAAATCACAATCAGAAATATTAAAGTACGATGTCAAATCAGATATTCCAAGTTTTGATATTCTTAATCTTCAAATAAAAAAAATAAATGAAGATATTGCAAAACATATAGTAACAAGTATTAAGGCAACCGATTATAGTATTGATGAAATTAACCAAAAAATAGGAGCTATTAATGCTAAATTACGCAAAATACCCTCTGTAGAAAGGCAAATAAAGAATATTCAAAGACGTTACCAGCTTCATGATAATATTTACTCATTTTTATTAGAAAGACGAACAGAAGCAGGTATTACTATGGCATCAAATAGTCCCGGTGCAAAAATTTTAGATATTGCCCGTGATGAAAATGTGGTTAAATCCGCTCAATCCGAACAATCAAGCTCAAAGTATATACTGATAGCTCTTTTAATTCCTATCCTGATTATTGTAGGAATAGATTTTTTCAATAATAAAATAATAGATAAAAGTGAAATTGAAAAAGCAAGTCAGATACCTTTAGTAGGCGCAATCAGTCAAAATATACAAGGCAGTAAAATACCGGTTGAAAGCTATGCCAAATCGCCCATTACCGAATCGTTCAGAGCACTTAAAATACAACTAAATTTTTTATTAAAAAATAAAGAACATGCGGTAATTTTAATCAGTTCAACACTAAGTGGCGAAGGAAAATCTTTTATCTCTGTTAATTTAGCAGCTTTATTAGCAAAAGGAAATAAAAAAACTTTAATTATTGGCTTGGATCTGCGCAAACCCACAGTGCATTTAGCATTAGGAATAGCTCATCATGTAGGTCTAAGCTCTTATCTGACAAATTATAATAATCTTGAAGAGATTATTTTTAAAACACGTATTGATAATTTATACATTATTCCTTCGGGAGAAATACCACCCAACCCTGCTGAATTGATTGAACAGCCTAAAATGGATGAATTAATAAAAAACTTAAAAAGCCGCTTTGATTATATTATTATTGATACCCCTCCGGTTGCTTATGTTGCTGATACATTTCTATTGGCAAAATATGCCGATGTAAACCTATTTGTTCTACGGCAAAATTATTCACCAAAAAATGTACTTGATGTGCTGAACGAAATATATGCATCAGGCAGGGTTCATAATATGGGAATTGTTTTTAACGATGTAAACCAGTCGGCTATTTACGGATTAAAAAAAGGTTACGGTTTTAACTACGGTTACAGTCATGGATACGGATACAGTGATGGGCAAGGATATTTTGACGATCAGGAAAAGAAAAAATTCTTTGAAAAAATACGTATTAAGTTTTATTCGGCATTAAAAAAATTATTCAGCTAACAAACATTTTAATATTTTCTACAAAAACATCTGAATCAAAATCAGGATTATACTCAGGGTTTGGAATAATTTCTCCTGTCTTGTAATTGCAATATCCTTTAATAAATTTATTGCTTAAAATATAGACTAATTCATCATCATCATTCTTAACAATAGGCTGTTCACACAAAATCTCTTCAACCCTTAAAACATTAGCATTTAATTTGTTAATCATTTCAATATATTTATCGTATAGCTTTTTTGAAAAGCCGATAACTATAATATAATCGCCAAACTGTTTGCGCACATAATGAATATAATTCAAATCGACACTATTATTTTTTATCGAAGTAGCCGTTTTATCAAAGGCATAAGTATAAAATAATCCGTTTTTCAATATTTTATCGGCAGTTTCTTTTTGTGCGGTATAATGCAGAAAAATACGTATATGCTCCTCTCCTTCAAAAAGAAAATCTTTTATTTCCTCACTTAAAAAATAATCTTCTTTATAAGTAATTTTATTTTTATGTTTGCTTTCACCTATAAGTTCTCTGAATTTTCCAATCAAGAAATCAAGTTTGGTAAAATCGCCTTCTGCAATAAAAACCTTATTTTTAATTTTTAAACTGTACCAATTAAATTCCGACTTTGCAAAATATAGACTTTTAAAACTTAGTTTACGGGCATCTGTATATTTTAAATCGATTTGCACTTTCCATGCCGATTTTCTTTCTGATGTAATATTTACCTTTATGGTTTTACCGATACCACTACTTACTTGATTAGAATACCATCTTGAAAACCACAGTAAATTATTCATTATCGATAATTTAGTTTTTCACAACAAGTTTATGCTGTACTATATTTTTATTATATATAATCTCCAATACATAAGCACCGTTTTCTAAAAATTTCAAAGGAATTTCAATAATTGCAGCAGTGCTTTTCAGATTAATCACTTTTTTTCCGTTTATATTGTATAAATTTACAATAATTTCTTTACCGGTGTATTGATTATCTATTTCAATTTTAATAAAACTT
>JALSLF010000587.1 GCA_026988445.1 Bacteroidales bacterium | reverse complement strand
AACTAATATCTTTTTAAATAACTTATTCTTAGAGCTATGAAAAAACAATTTTTACTACTTTTCCTTATTTCTTTTATTTCCTTTCAGCTATTTGCACAGCAAACCGGTTGTGTTTCCGGTGATTGTGATAATGGTTACGGCACTTGGGTTTTTAAAAGCGGCGAGAAATATACCGGTTATTGGGAAAATCAAAAACGTAACGGTAAAGGAACCAATTATTATGTTAACGGTTCTATATACGAAGGCGATTGGAAAGACGACAAAAAAGACGGCTATGGGACGTATCACTATAAACCGGAATCGCAGTATGAAAAATATGCCGGTTTTTGGGTAATGGATAAAATGCAAGGCAAAGGCAGCTTTGTTTATCGTGATGGAACTACCTATATCGGCGATTTCGATGATGGTTATTTTCATGGTCATGGAGTTCTATATAAAACTGATGGAACGGTACAAGCAGGAAAGTTTGATAAAGATGTTTATCAGGGTACATTGTATTCATCAAATTGTGTTTCAGGTAATTGTGAAGATGGTTACGGTACATTTATTTGGGGCGATGAAACCCAATGGGCAGGCGATAAATATACAGGTGATTGGAAAAACGGAATGCGTGATGGTTTTGGAACCTATTTTTATAATGGTGGCTCTAAATATATTGGACAATATGTTCAAAATAGTATGACCGGGCAAGGTACCTATTATTGGGCGGCAGGTGATAAATATGTTGGGGAGTGGTTAAACGGAAAAATGAACGGAAACGGTACTTATTATTATGCAAATGGCAAAATTGAAAAAGGAAAATGGATCAATGGAAAATTTATGGGTGCCGATAATATTTATACCGGTTGCATATCCGGAAACTGTGATAACGGTTACGGAGTTTATATTTGGGAATCGGGTGAAAAATACGAGGGAAATTGGAAAAATAAAAAGAGAAACGGTCAAGGAACCAATTATTTTGTTACGGGATTTGTTTATGAGGGTGAATGGTTAGATGATTTAAGACACGGATACGGAGTACTTACTTTTAACTCAGATTCTGAGTTTGATAAATTCTCGGGGCAATGGTTAAATGATAAGGTGAGTGGTTACGGTACCTTATTATATAAAAGCGGACAAAAATATATTGGCGATTTTAAAGAGAACATGTTTGATGGTCAAGGAACCATGTATTATACCGATGGCAGAATAGAATCCGGCAAATGGGTACAAGATAAATTTGTAGGTGCTACCAATATCAGCAATACAACAACAGGTTGTATTAGCGGTAATTGCGAAAGCGGATATGGTATTTATGTTTTTAGCAGTGGTGAAAAATACGAAGGCTTTTGGGATAAAGGAATGCGAAATGGTCAAGGTACTAACATCTGGGCAGATGGAGCTAAATATTCAGGTGAGTGGAAAGATGATGTAATGCACGGTACAGGAACTTATAACTATGAACCAAACTCTAAATATGATTACTACAAAGGAAACTATGTAATGGGAGAAATGACCGGACAAGGCACTTTTGTCTATAAATCCGGTAAAAAATATATAGGTTCATTTCAAAAAGGTCTTTTTCATGGAGAGGGCACGATGTATTATACCGATGGACGTGTTGAAGCCGGTATTTGGGAAAATGATAAATATGTTGGTAAATCTAAAAATAATTATGGCTGTATCTCAGGAAACTGTCAGGACGGATACGGTACTTATACTTTTGAAAACGGTGCAAAATATGTAGGTAATTTCAGTAATGGAATGTTTAACGGACAAGGCACCTATTATTTTGAGAACAGCGACAAATATATGGGTAATTACAAGGACAACAAACGTCATGGTCAAGGTACTTATATTTGGTACAGTGGTGATAAATATGTTGGTGAATGGCAAAATGATGCATATTCCGGTATTGGAACCATGTATTATGCCAACGGAACTTCAAAATCGGGAATTTGGAAAAATAATGAATATGTTGGTGCGGCTGAGGAAAAAGGTACTAAACCCAGTATAAACTGGTTATCGCCCGAATATTTTAATTCATCTTCGGTAGTTGATAATTATAAGGTAAAACTGTGTATTGAGTCAAATACACCTATAAAAAACACACAAATATTTGTAAATAATGTTCCCCAAATGGATGAACAAACTAGAGGCTACAATGTAGTAAGTTCATCATGCGATTATACTATTGAGCGTACCATTAAACTTCAAAAAGGCGAAAACAAATTAAAAGTCGTTGTAGAAAACCAATATGGAAAAACAAGCTCTGAAATAAGAACCATTATTTACGAAACTAGTTCCGGTGAAAAACAATCGCGTATTGCTTTGGTTATGGGAAATAGTAATTATACAGCAGCACCTTTACGTAATCCGGTAAATGATGCCAATGCAATAGCCGGTAAATTAAAAGCTTTAGGTTTTGAAGTAATGCTTGTTACAGATGGTTCGCAAAATGAAATGAAAAAAGCTTTTAGAGATTTTGGTGAGAAATTGGCAAAAAGCAAAGGGGTTGGAATGTTTTTTTATGCCGGACACGGAATACAAATAAATGGTGAAAATTATCTGGTACCGGTAGATGCGCGTATTGAAAAAGAGCAAGATGTTGAACTGGAATCGGTAAATTTAAAACGTATTCTCGGGGAAATGGATTATGCAGGTAATGCATTAAATATTATTGTGTTAGATGCTTGCAGAAACAACCCTTTTGCCCGTAGTTTTCGCTCGAGCGGAAGTAATGGCTTGGCATCTACCAATGCACCTTTTGGTACTTTTATTGCTTATGCAACGGCACCCGGTTCGGTAGCGGCGGATGGTAGCGGCTCAAACGGATTATATACGCAAGAATTACTTAAAGCTTTGGATAAAAAGGGGCTTACCCTTGAAAATGTGTTTAAAGAAGTTCGTAGAAATGTTTATAAATTATCGCAAGGAAAACAGGTGCCTTGGGATAATTCATCAATTTGGAATGATTTTTATTTTAATAAGTAAATTTTCCGTAACAGGCATTTAAAAGAAAACCTTTGGCAAAATATTTATTGTCAAAGGTTTTTTATTTTCATAAATTTACGCCAAAATTTATAATTATGACAGGAACACTTGTAAATGTAGCTACTGTTTTAGTGGGTAGTATTTTGGGGATATTATTGAAATCGCGTTTACCTGAAAAATTAACAAAAACTGTTTTTCAAGCGTTGGGACTTTTTACGCTGGCTCTGGGTTTTATTATGGCAATAAAAGCACAAAACTATTTGATCATTGTTTTTAGTTTGGTTCTGGGTGCTATTATTGGAGAATTAATAGATTTAGAGTTAATAACAGACAAGTTTTCCGAAAAAATAAAAAATAAAATAAAAATTAAAGATGAAAAGTTTTCCGAAGGAATGCTTACTGCTTTTCTGTTATTTTGCATGGGTTCAATGACCATTTTGGGTGCTTTTGATGAAGGCATGAAAGGTGATACCACCTTGCTTATCACTAAATCGGTTATGGATGGTTTTGCAGCAATGGCATTAGCTTCTGCTTTTGGTGTAGGGGTGTCTTTTTCTGTGTTGCCTTTGTTAATCTATCAGGGTGGTTTAACAATTTTTGCTGCCTATCTCGGTAAATTTTTCAGCGAATTGATGATTACTGAAATGACTGCTTTGGGCGGAATATTACTTATTGGTTTAGGAATTAATATTTTGGAAATAAAAAAAATAAAAATATTTAATATTCTTCCGGCATTATTGTTTGTGGTATTTTTTACTTGGTTAAACTCAATTTTTCATTGGATGTAAATGAATTTTTTAATTTAGGTTAAAGACAGACTTAAAAATAAACGAAAACAATCTAAAAGTTGTAAATCCAAATCATTTACGGATATTATTTTTTAAAGCAGTAGCACCAAAGGTGCGGAATATGATAACATTGGGCATAACCCAATGAACTTCTAATAAGGATAAAAATAAGCACCAAAGGTGCG
>JALSLF010000586.1 GCA_026988445.1 Bacteroidales bacterium | reverse complement strand
GTTGTAAATCCAAATCATTTACGGATATTATTTTTTAAAGCAGTAGCACCAAAGGTGCGGAATATGATAACATTGGGCATAACCCAATGAACTTCTAATAAGGATAAAAATAAGCACCAAAGGTGCGAGATAATAGTCTAAGTTTGAATACGTAACTACATTATACTGCAAAATTCAAATTATATTTGTCAATCCTAGGACTAATTTTTTAACTTTTAGATGCAAATTATTGATTTAAGGGTATGGGAAAATTTATGGGATTAATTTATCACGCACCTTTGGTGCTTACTTGTTTTTTGCAATAATACAAAACCTATTCCTTCGGAATAGGCTATTATATTCCGCATCTTTGGTGCAGGGAAATCACCCCAGATTTTCTATAAGCCGAAATTTTTTCATTGAATTAAAAAAAAAGACTTAAAAATAAACGAAAACAATCTAAAAGTTGTAAATCCAAATCATTTACGGATATTATTTTTTAAAAGCGTTACCCCTGATTATTAAAATCACTTGTTTTTATATTTCTCAAAATCTTTGTATCTTGCGCTTATAAAAAGAAAAAAATGAAAGAAATCAGTCGTAGGAAAAAAGAATATCAAGAACGATTTTTAAAACCAAAACCTCAAGCCGATAATTTAGGCTTTTATATTTTTTTAGTTTTATTATTCATTGTATCCTACCTTTTTTTTAATTATTTTTATTTTGTATAGCCAACTAGTAAATTCACAATCTCATAATAAATATTATGGCAAAAAAACTATTAGCATTAATTATTCTTGCCCTGGCAAGTTCCTTATTTTTTTATAATTTGAATAGAAAAAATAATCTGAAAATCAGAATAATTGAAACTACCGATGTTCACGGAAGTATTTTTCCTTACGATTTTATCAAAAATCAAGAAACCGACCATTCATTAGCCGCTGTTTATACCTATGTGAAGGAACAAAGGCAAAATCCTGATTTTGAAACCATTTTATTGGATAATGGTGATATTTTACAAGGACAACCCGTGGTTTATTATTCTAATTTTGAAGCCACAGATAGAGAACATATTTGTGCTCAAGTAATGAATTTTATGCAATACGATGCCGGAACAGTTGGAAATCATGATATTGAAGCAGGGCACCCTGTTTATGATAAATTAAATAAAGAATTTAACTTTCCATGGATGGCGGCAAATGCTATTAATACAAAAACCGGTAAGCCTTATTTTACACCTTATACAATAATTGAACGCAGCGGCGTAAAAATTGCCGTGCTCGGATTAATAACACCTGCAATCCCTAATTGGTTACCCGAAAATATTTGGTCGGGAATGGAATTTGAAGATATGATTGTTACTGCTAAAAAATGGATAAAAATTATTCAGGAAAAAGAAAAACCGGATATAATTATCGGGCTTTTCCATTCAGGTATTGATTATACCTACGATAACAGTACGGCTGAAACATATAAAAATGAAAACGCGACACAATTAGTTCCAAAAAATGTGGATGGTTTTGATGTGATTTTTGGCGGGCACGATCATCAAAAATATAATTTTACGGTGAAAAGCCCTAACGGCAGTGATGTGTTAATTATGGACCCGCGTAGCCATGCTCGTTGTATGGCAGTGGTTGATATAGAATTAAGTTGGAGCGAAGAAAAAAAATCATGGGACAAAAAAATTACAGGACAAATTATTGATACGGATACAATTATTCCGGATAAATCGTTTATTAATAAATTTGCCGGCTTTTTTGAAGAAACCAAAAAATATGTAAATCGTGAAATAGGAAGTTTTACAAAAACCATTGAAAGTAAAGATGCATTATTTGGTGATTCTGAATTTGCCGATTTAATTCATACTATTCAATTACAAATAAGTAAAGCTGAAATCTCTTTTACCGCACCCTTAAGTTATGATTCTGAAATTAAGAAAGGAAAAGTTTATGTTCGCGATATGTTTAATTTATATCGTTTTGAGAACCTTTTATATACGATGCGTTTAAGTGGAATAGAAATAAAAAACTATCTGGAATATTCTGTTAATTTATGGTTTAACCGGATGAAAGGTGAAAATGATCATTTATTAAAATTAAAAACTACGGATGAAGGAGATTTTCGCCTTGCTTCGGCATATTACAATTTTTCATCGGCAGCAGGAATTGATTATACGGTTGATTTAAAAGCTCCCGAGGGAGAAAGAGTGCATATTTTACAACTTAGTTCAGGAAAAGAGTTTGATTTGAATAAAGAGTATCTGGTTGCCATAAATTCTTATAGAGGAAATGGTGGCGGTGGACACTTAATTAAAGGTGCCAGTATTCCAAAAGATAAACTATCGGAAAGAGTAGTTCATGCAACCAATAAGGATTTACGCTATTATATGATTAAATGGATTGAAGAACAAAAATCAATTACTCCTTTATGCGATAATAATTGGACATTAATACCTGATTCTTGGTATCAAAAGGCAAAAGCTAAGGATATGGAAATATTGTTCCCTGAAAATTAGGACTTGGTAGCAACCGGGATTTTAAAATAAAATGTAGAACCTTTATTGGGGCGGCTTAGGATTTGCAGTTTACTATCATGGGCATTTAAAAATTCTTTACAAATAG
>JALSLF010000585.1 GCA_026988445.1 Bacteroidales bacterium | reverse complement strand
AATCCTAAAACACAAGAACTTACCAACAATCCGGTTCTTTATAAAAATAAAAACCTGACTACTCATGCTGCCCTTATCGGGATGACAGGAAGCGGTAAAACCGGTTTGGGAATTGATATTATCGAAGAGGCTGTTTTAGATAATATTCCGGTACTCATTATTGACCCCAAAGGCGATATGGGTAATTTATTACTTACTTTTCCCGAATTAAAGCCCAAAGATTTTGAAGAATGGGTTGATCCCGTTACAGCAGAAACCAAAGGCATGAGTGTAAAAGATTTTGCCACAAAAACAGCCGCCTTGTGGGAAAAAGGAATTGGACAGTGGAATCAAGATAAATCGCGCATAAAAAAATTAAAAGAAAGTGCCGAATTTGTGATTTACACACCCGGAAGCAGTGCCGGTGTACAATTATCGGTTTTGGCAAGTTTTGATGCACCATCGCCTGATGTTATTGATGACCCAGATACCTTTTTATCAGTGATTAATGCAAGTGTTAGCAGTTTATTAGCACTAATTAAACTTAAAGGAGATATTTTACAAAGTAAAGAGTATCTTTTATTGTCAAATATTTTTGCTTATGTATGGCGCAAAGGCATAAGTATCAGTTTGGAACAATTAATCGGTTATGTTACCAATCCGCCTTTTGATAAAGTAGGTGTTTTGCCGTTGAAAAGTTTCTACAATCAAACACAAAGACTTGATTTGGCAATGAAACTTAATACGGTAATGGCAAGCCCCGGCTTTGCTGCATGGACACAGGGCGAAGCCTTGAACATTAATAATTTAATGTACACAAAAGAAGGAAAAGCAAAAGTTTCTATTTTAAATATTGCTCATTTAAACGAAGGACAACGAATGTTTTTTGTTACCCTTTTCCTGAACCGCTACATTAGTTGGATGCGGATGCAAAAAGGAACATCGGCTTTGCGCAATATTTTATACATGGACGAGATTTTCGGTTTTTTCCCTGCAGTAGGCAATCCGCCCTCAAAACAACCCATGCTTTTATTATTAAAACAAGCACGTGCTTTTGGTACGGGAATTATTTTGGCCACTCAAAACCCTATTGATTTGGATTACAAAGGATTATCCAATATAGGAACTTGGTTTATCGGCAGATTGCAAACCAAACAAGATAAAGAACGCGTTATGGACGGTTTAATTCAAAGTACCGAAGGAGCATTGAGTAAAAAGGAAATTCAAGAATTATTATCGAATATTCAAAGCAGGGTTTTCTTATTAAAAAGTGCACATGAAAACCGTTTACGTTTGATGCAAACCCGTTGGGTACTGTCTTATTTGCGGGGACCTTTATCTAAACAGGAAATTAAACGATTAATGCAAAAATATAAAGTAGATACCGCACCCGCCGAAAAAGAGCAAAAACAAAGCCAAAAGACTGTTGAAGCTGTTCCCAAAAGCGAATCAAATATTGTAATGCCTATGCTGCCCGGCGATGCACAACAATATTTTCATACTCAAGCTGCATACGGACAAGAGGCTGTATATAAACCTTTTTTAATTGCAGAAGGAAAAGTACGTTTTGTAAATGCTACACGTGGAATTGATAAAGAAATTAAAATTTCGAAGCGTTATTATTTAGATAAAGATTTAACGGAAATTGATTATAAACAAGGAGAAGATTTTAGTTTTGATCAAAGAAATTATGATAAAAAGCCACTTGAGCAAGCTAAATTTTATTCATTACCGGCATTTATTGAAAATTTAAAATCATTTAAAAGTTTGCAAAAAACTTTTGCCGATTTTCTTTACAGAACCAATAAGTTAGAATTATATAAATGCAGCGCGCTAAAAACCGAATCGAAGCCCGGTGAAAGTCTGGATGATTTTAAAATGCGCTTACAAAACATTATTCGCGACCGTAAAGAAGCAGCTATTGATAAATTACGTAGTAAATATTCCGGAAAAGCAGAACGCTTGCAAGTAAAATATGATAAATTACTGATTAAATTAGATAAAGAAAAAGCAGATGTTACTTCACGTACCGCCGATTCGGCAATGTCGTTCGGAATGGCTGTATTGGGTGCTTTTTTAGGTGGCAGTACGCGTTCAAAAACCAGACGAGGTATTAGCAGTGCTTCAAAAATTGCGAAAGAAAAAGCAGATGTTCGCCGGGTTGAAAAAGAAATTCGTCAAGTGCGTCAAGACATGAATGAATTAAAAACATCGCTATCGAGCGAGGCAAAAAAAATCAGCGAAAAATTTAAAATTGAAAACTATCCGATTACAAATTTCTTTGTTAAACCCAGAAGAACAGATGTTTATAATGTAGAAACAGCGATTTTATGGGAGGCAGAATAAAAGTTCTGCCACAATTTTCACAAACTAAATTTGTGGCAGAACCTAAAGTCTCTATGAATTTTTTGGTGTAAATTAAATTATAAATATCCAAGTACCAATTTTGCCTCATCGCTCATCATGGCAGCACTCCATGGTGGGTCAAAAACCATTTCTACATTTACATTATTTACATCTTTAATCCCTTTAACGCGCTCTTTAACTTCCAAAGGCAAAGAATCGGCAACCGGGCAATTAGGTGCGGTTAAGGTCATTTTTATTTCAACATTGTTGTAATCGTCCACATCAATTTCATAAATTAAACCTAAATCATAAATATTTACCGGAATCTCGGGGTCAAAAATACTTTTTAATACTTCAAGTATTTGACTTTCTAATTGCATATATGTATTTTCTTCTGACATAATTTTTAGTTTATTGTAATATTAATAAAGTTCGTAGCACAATTCCCTGAACTGTAAGTAATTCACAGCCCTGTGGGCTGTGTTACATTTACGAATTTAATTTAGCATTATAAGCCATTCCGTACATTTTCATTTGCTTTACCATTGCCAACAAACCGTTTGAACGGGTTGGCGAAAGATTTTCGCTTAATCCGATTTTATCGATAAAAAACAAATCGGCATTCATAATTTCTTTGGGTGTACGACCGTTAAGAACACGAATCAATAACGCTACAATTCCTTTGGTGATTATTGCATCACTGTCGGCTGTGAAATAAATTTTCCCGTCTTTAAGTTCTGCATTTAACCATACTTTTGATTGACAACCGTTGATTAAATATTCATTGGTTTTAAATTTAGTATCAATTTGGGGTAAATCTCTACCCAATTCAATTAAATATTCATATTTATCCATCCATTCGTCAAACATGGAAAACTCTTCAATAATTTCGTTTTGTATTTCTTCTATGGTCATTTTTTAATGTTTTAACTAAGTCAATTTATTATTTTCTTGTCTGAAAAATTCATCAAGTTTTTGTTCTAAAATTTTTTTATCAATTAATTTTGTTTCATATTTTGCAACTAAAGTTGGTGAGATACTTCTGTTTAATGCATATTGAACAACTTTTGTATCTTTGTTTTTACAAAGAATGATTCCAACGCTGGGTTTCTCATGTATTTTTTTTACATCATTATCAAGTGCTTCCAAATAAAATTCCATTTTACCAAGATATTCCGGTTTGAAATCAGTTATTTTTAAATCTATCGCAACTAAACATTGTAATTCTCTATGAAAAAATAATAAATCAACATAAAAATCTTTATTACCAACTTGTATTCTATATTCTTCACCTACAAAAGTAAAATCTTTACCAAACTCTAAAACAAAATTTCTTAAATGCTTAATAATAGCTTTTCGTAAATCAAACTCTGAATGTTTTTGCGGAAGCGATAAAAAGTCGAGCATATAACTATCTCTAAATGTATCATCAGCTCTAGGATGTATTTCTCTCATCGCTGCTGAGAGATTTTTACCGGAAAGCACCATACGCTCGTAAAGTCCGCTATCAATTTGCCTTTCAAGTTCTCTTGAACTATATTTTTCTTGTATAGACAAGCGTAAGTAAAATTCTTTTTCTTTATCTGATGTAGATTTTGAAAGTATCATTAAATTATTAGTCCAACTTAATTCTTTTGTCAATGATGCTAATTGGGGCTTATTTGAGTAAGTTTCATAAAACTGTTTCATTCGCCATATGTTTTGTGATGAAAACCCTTTAATATCCGGTTCTTTTTGCTGAATATATTTAGAAAGTTCATTGACAACAGATTTTCCCCATTCGGATTTATTAATTTTATTACTGACATATTTTCCAATTTCCCAATACAATTCTATTAAGGCTGTATTTACAACTTTGAATGCATCTGACCTTGCCTTTTTGATAATAAGCCGTATTTCAGAAAATTGCTGGTCTAAGTCCATACTACTTTAATATAATATTCCAAAACCCTACTCAAACATTTGTTTAACTTTCAAAACACCTTCAACTAATCTATCTGCATCGGCAAAGGTATTATAAAATGCAAAACTTGCACGTACAGTTCCCGTAATTTCAAAAAAATCCATTACCGGCTGTGTACAATGGCTACCCGTGCGTACTGCAATGCCTAATTTATCTAATATCATTCCCGTATCGTAATGATGAATATTTTTCAACAAGAATGAAATAGTGGATGTTTTATGTTTTGCAGTACCATATATAGTCAAACCGTCAATTTGCGATAGTTTTTCGGTAGCGTATTGCAATAAATCTTGCTCATGCTTTGCAATATTTTCAATACCTATGGTATTGATATAGTCAATAGCCAAACCTAAGCTGTAAGCTCCTACATAGTTTACCGTACCGGCTTCAAACTTAAAAGGTGCATCCAGATAAGTAGTTTTTTCCAAACTTACATGATCTACCATATCACCACCACCTTGATAAGGCGGCATTGCATTCAAAAATTTTTCTTTTGCATAGAGCACGCCTATACCGGTTTCGGCATAGATTTTATGACCTGAGAAAACAAAAAAATCACAATCTAAATCTTGAACATCTATTTTTTGATGCTGGATACTTTGTGCCCCGTCAATTAGTACAGCTACCTTGTATTTGTGTGCAATTTTAATAATATCTTTTACCGGATTTACCGTTCCTAAACTATTTGAAACATGGGTAAGTGCAAGCAGTTTCGTTTTTTTATTAATTAAAGAAGGAAGTTTATCTATTTCCAATTCTCCCGATTTATCGAAAGGCAAAATGCGAAGCTTTGCTTTTTTTCGCTCACAAAGCATTTGCCAAGGCACCAAGTTTGAATGGTGCTCCATTGCCGAAACAATAATTTCATCGCCTTCGGAAACATATCTTTCACCAAAAGAAAAAGCTACCAAATTTACAGAATCGGTAGTACCTTTTGTAAAAATAATTTCACTTTCTTTTTCGGCATTAATAAAGTGCTTGATTTTGGCACGCGCCCCTTCATACAGCTTAGTAGATAGGTTGCTTAAATAATGTACACCACGATGAATATTGCTGTTAGTATTACGGTAAAAATCGGCAACAGCATCAATTACTTGAACAGGCTTTTGTGTAGTGGCTCCATTATCAAGGTAAACATAGTCTTTTCCGTTTATTTTTTGATTCAAAACAGGAAAATCCTTTCTTATTTTTTCAAGATTAATCATTGTGGCAAATGTCTTTTCAACTATTTTTAATAAAACCTAAATTGAGCATTACCTTCTTTAATAAACACCAATCCATTGATGTATAAATATTTACAAAAAAGACTCAAATACCGAAAGGCATTCTTCCTTTTTTTATAAATCATTTAATTTAGGTAAAATAATATTTTTCCATATCCTTAATTATAAGTTCGAGCGTTTGTTTATCAAAGTCCGAACTATAAAATTTTTTAAATACTTCAATTTTTAAATCTATATCAGATATATCCGGATTTTTAGCTTTAATTCTATTTTTAATTATGTTTCTAGAAAGCTCAGTCATTTCAAAAACATTTTTTAATCTTTCTTTTAATGGTTTAGCTACGATTATTTCAAATTGTTTTTGATAAATATGTTTTGGCGTATCAATCATTTCTAAGTAAATCAAATGTATTTAAATTCATTTTTTTGCACCAATAGTTAATGTATTTAATATCTTTTTCTCCATTCAAAAGTAAATTTTTTATATCATTAATTTGTTGTTCGCTTTGATACTGCTGTATCCAAATTATTTTAGCAATAATTAAATCATTAATATCAATAACCCATAAGTCTGTGTCTAACTCTCGTATTCTTTTTCTATTCTTAAAAGCCTGTTTAAAATATTCTGTTTCTTTCCTTAAAATAAAATCTAATTTAAACCCTGTTTTATGATCGATGATATTAAACATTCCTTGTTTTTCAATTTCTTCTTTAATTGTATTAGTGTTGAAATAACTATCAGGAAATAAACTTATAAATTTATCAATTTGTTCAACAGAAAGTTCTATAACAATATCAATATCTCGAGTCATTCTTGGTATTGTATATATATTTAAAGCAATACTTCCCGAAATCATATAAGGAATATTATTGTTGTCTAATGAAGTGCAAACTTTCTGCAAAAGTTCTAATATCATAATAATAAATTTATCATTTAATCACATGCCGGACATTCATCAATCATTAAGCATTGTCCGTCTTTTTTTTCACCGGTTAAACGGTTATTTGTTAGCATCTGAACATACAGTTTAATTGCTTCTATATTAATTTTTTCAATAACATCGCTAACAAAAGCCGTCAGCAATAAGGTTTCTGCCTTTCGGCGATTAATTCCGCGTGCACGCAAATAAAACAATGCTTCTTCGTCAATTTGCCCTGTGGTACTGCCGTGAGAACAAGCTACATCATCGGCATAAATTTCTAATTGCGGTTTACTGTTTACTTT
>JALSLF010000584.1 GCA_026988445.1 Bacteroidales bacterium | reverse complement strand
TCAACTTTGGCTGCTTCAATGATCATTTGTTCTGCTTTAAGCACAGGAAGTGGAAGAATTGTTTTTTCTACTACGATTGTACCTAAAACTTCCTGCAAAACAGCTTTTGCTGCATCGTTTTTTCCATCTTCAAGTAATGCAACGGATGCTTTAATTGCTTCAGGATAAGTAGCTGTTGGTATATACATGCTGTTAATAATCATTTCACTGTGCAAATTATCCAGTAAGTTTCCGGCTAATTGGTAATAGCCTTCATCCATAGCATCTTGGGCAGACTTAACAAGCTCTCTTACCGTTTTAATATCGGTAATCAACTCATTTTTTTGAAAATTGACATCCACCGGTATCAAACTTAAGGCAGGATCTTTTGTAAGTAATACTTCTAATTTCCCGATTAATTGATGTCCGTATTTAATTGCCTCATCCTTTTTGTTTGCTTCAATTAATTGAAGTAAATTTTGCGTTTCAGCTACAACAGTTAATGCATCATCCGTAATTTTAGAACGCCTTTGAACAATTTCATCCATTATATCCGCAACAATTGCAGCATCTAATGAATCTTGGCTCATTTCCAAACTTTCTTGTTTTTCAGGAATATTTCCTTTTTCAACACTATCGATTAACTTCTTATTTTCACCTGAATTACATGCACCTAAAACCAAAATCGAGCTTAGCAATAGTACTCCAATTTTTTTCATAATTTCTCCTTTTTAAAGTTAAACATTAAAATAAATTCGTTTGGGCTATATTCAAGTTTTATTCCAACCTTTAAAACAAGCCAAATTGTCATTTTCCTAAACAGAACAGTGACATTTTGTCATCACGATAAAAAAAGGGCTGCCATTACAGCAACCCTTACCTAACTAATCTAAACTTATTTAACTTATTGCACTAATACCTTTTTCTTTTTCTGTATTTTGTATGTAACAAATGATGAGATTTTTCGCCCAAAGGTTTTTCAAGAAAATCTTCATAAATTTTAATAATTTCCGGATTCTCATGCGACATACGAATGGGTTTATTCATATCCTCATCATAAATTGCCTGAATTCTTTTTTTACGAATTTCATCATTGGTTGGGATTGGCTGTCCGCCGCCACCGATACAACCACCCGGGCAAGCCATAATTTCGATAAAATGGTATGGAGATTCCCCTGCAACAATTTGGTCCATAATCTGACGAGCATTTATTAAACCATGCGCAATGGCAAATTTTGCTTCAACTCCTTCAAGGAAACTGTATTCAGGCAAGCAATTCTCAAATTTAATTGATGTCTCTTTAATCCCTTTCAGTCCGCGAACCGGAGTAATATTCAAATTATCAAAGGGTACCGGTCGTCCGGTTATAACAAAATAAGCCGTTCTTAAAGCAGCTTCCATAACACCTCCTGTTGCACCAAAGATAACACCTGCACCCGTTGATTCTCCCATAATGCTATCAAACTCACTATCCTCGAGTTCCAAAAAGTTTATACCCGACTGTTTAATCATGTGCCCAATTTCACGAGTAGTAAGTCCGGCATCCACATCATGATAACCGCTATCGCGCATTTCAGGACGATTTGCTTCATATTTTTTTGCAGCACAAGGCATTCCGGCAACACTTACAATTTTTGACGGATCAATACCTTTTTTCTCGGCATAATAGGTCTTTGTAAGAGCTCCAAACATTTGCTGCGGCGATTTACAGGAAGATAAATGAGCCAAATGTTCAGGGTACATATGCTCAATAAATTTCACCCAGCCCGGTGAGCAAGAAGTAATCATCGGTAAAGCCACATCTTTTTTGTGTACCAAAGCATCTTTTAATCTCACCAACAACTCATTTGCTTCTTCAATAATGGTTAAATCTGCACTAAAATCGGTATCTAATACAGAATCAAATCCCATTTTTTTCAATGCGGTAACCATTTTGCCGGTAACCCGTGTGCCTACAGGAAAGCCTAACATCTCGCCAAGCGCTACACGTACCGAAGGAGCAGTATTAATTACTACATGCTTTTCCGGGTCATCAATTGCTTCCCAAATTTCATCATAATAGCGACGCTCGGTAAGTGCTCCTGTTGGGCAATGCGTAATACACTGTCCACAGTTGGTACAAACAATCTCATTCATAGGCAAATGCATAAAAGTAGATATCCTCATATCCCTACCGCGTTCGGTTACTGCAAGCGCATTTACATGTTGTAGTTCAGCGCAGGTTCTTACACATCGTTGACAACGAATACATTTGCTGTCGTCTTTTTCAATTGACCATGAAGATTTGTCAATTTCCAGATTCTCTTTGAGTACACTTAAATAAATATTATTATCTACATTATACTCTGCGGCTAAATCTTGTAGTTCGCAATTCGTGCTTCGGTAACAGGTTGTACACTGTGTATTATGCTCCGAAACCAATAGCGCCATAAGATCTTTGCGTGCACGGCGTACTTTAGGGGTACTGGTTTTAATCACCATGCCTTCTTCTGCAGGAGTTGCACATGAAGGGGTAAGCGTGTTTTTACCTTCCTGTTCCACTACACACACTCTGCAATTACCGGCAACACATAAATCTTCGTGATGACAAAGTGTAGGAATTCTGATATTTACTTTTTTTGCGGCATCAAGTATCGATTGTCCTTTTTCAACCTGAACATCAACGCCATCTATATTTAATTTTACTTGTTCTGCCATGATTATAAATTTAAATTTTGAAAACTTTTTTATTAGCTATGCTAATAAATCATTTCTTCTCTGAAATTTTTAACAATTGAAGAAAACGAATTAGTAACCGATTGTCCTAAACCGCATTTTGATGTTAAACGCATGGTTTCCGCTAATTTTACCAATTGGTCTAAGTACTCAGGTGGTTTCTTTTTGGATTTTACCGCTTCAATACCTTTGAGTAATTGCTGAGTTCCAACTCTGCAAGGCGTACATTGTCCGCATGATTCTTCTGCAAAGAAATCTAAATAATTGTGCAGTACATTATACATGGAGCGTGTACTGTTAAAAATCATTGTAGAACCGCCGGTTGTGTTTCCTTCGCCAATAATGGTTGTTTTAAATTGTTTTTTAGGAATACAAAAACCGGCAACACCGCCAACCTGAACAGCTTTAGTATCGCCGTCTCCAAATTCATTGGCAAAATCTTCTAAGCTCATTCCTAATTCTAATTCATGAACACCTTTTTTGGGTGAGTCACCCGAAATTGAAAATAATTTTGAACCACGCTGATCATCTGTTCCTAACTTTTTATATTCATCAGCTCCCATTCGACAAACCATTGTTGCCGAAGCAAAGGTTTCTACATTATTAACAACTGTTGGTTTACCCAAATACCCGTTTTTTATAGGAAATGGCGGTTTATTTCTGGGTTCGCCGCGTCTGCCTTCCATTGATTCAATAAGAGCAGTTTCTTCACCGCAGATATAAGCCCCTGCGCCCATAAAAATTTCAATTTTAAAATCTAAACCGGCTTCTTTCGCAAATTTATGATAAAGTTCAAGTTCTTCTTCTATATGCGACACTAAATAACGGTACTCTCTTCTTAAATAAATATACCCTTTGCTTGCCCCAACAGCCCAAGCACAAATTGCCATCCCTGAAATCACTTTTCGCGGCACTTCAACCAAAAGTTTACGGTCTTTAAAGGTTCCGGGTTCTCCTTCGTCGGCATTACAAATCACATATTTTTGGTCGCTTTCTTGTTGTTTCGCAAATTTCCACTTTAGTCCGGTAGGGAAACCGGCACCACCGCGACCTCTTAGTCCTGAGTCAATTAGCTCCTGTACTACTTCATCCTTGGAGCGTTTCATTGCATTTTTTAATATTTCGTAAGGTGCTACTGAATAAGGACTAAATATCACATCTACTTTTCTTAATTTAATATTTGACATATCCGATTCTCCTTATTTTTTAATATTTATTTCTAATATATTCTCCTAAAATTTTACGCACCTTTGCAGGTGTTAATTGAGTGTAGAACTCCTCATTAATCAACATAGCAGGTCCTTGATCGCATAAACCTAAACAATTGGTTTCTAACAAAGAAAAGCGTTTTCCTTCGGTTGTTTCTCCAACTTTAACCTTTAACATATCCTCAAGAGTTCGTATTATCTCAGATTTACCTGCCATTTCGCAAGTAATGGATTTACACACTCTGATTTTATATTTACCATCTGCCTTTGTGTCTAAAAACGAATAAAACGATGCGGTTCCATAGATTTCAGCAGCAGATAAATCCATTTGCTTAGCTACTTCAAGCATCGCTTCTTTTGATAAATAATTTGTTTCAAGATGTATTCCTTGAAGGACAGGCAACAAATTCTTACGTTCTCTGCCATATTTATCAACTAATTCTTTTACAAGTTCTTTAACTTCAGCCATATCGAAAAGTTTTTTATGAATACTTTAAATTTCTATGTAAATTTATAAAGCAATAAGAAGCATAACCATGACTTTTATTAGCTTAAAACATGATTTTTGTCACTATTTATCATTAAGTTAAAAAACAAAACAGAACAGACTTATTTACAGCTAATTACAAAAAAAGAAGAAGATTAAAAATATTCTTACAATACCTAATACTGCCCAAAAGCATACTGAAACAAGTCTTTAATTTGAAATTTCATCAAAAAAATTAAAGTTTTTTACAAAAATTTGTTTAGCAAACCGGAATATTTGATATTTTTATGCTTTGTTTTTCTAATCAGACCTAAATTGAGCGATTATGTACAAAAAGAAGTGCCAAGATATTGAGATTAAAAAGTTTAGAAAAAAAGTAAGAATACCTTACCGGTATTTGGGTCTTTTTTTTATAAATATTTTAACTCAACAGATTGATGCTTATTGAAGTAGATAACCGCTCAATTTAGCTTAGAATAAATGCAAGATTAAAACTGCTTTCATGCTAAAAAAATACACTTGGGGGTTAATATTTGTTTTATTTTTTCTGAATTCCGGTATTAAGGGGCAAGAGCAATCCTTAACAGAGGACTCGGTAACTATTGAGCAACTTCAAAAACAATATCTTGAAAACAGGCAAATTAACCCAATGCTGGCAACAGAATATGCTGCTCAAGCATTGCAATTAGCCACAGAGTTGAAAGATAGCGTTCAAATGGCGGTTTCTTTAAATTATTTAGGTGATTGTTATTTTAGCCGAAAAGCTTATTCAATGGCATTAGATTATTATTTTAAAGGATACCGAATATTTCAACATTTTAAGGAACAAAAACACATTGCATTTTCGCTTATCGATATTGGCAATATTTATTTTGAACAAAACTTAAGCAGTATTGCAAAAAATTATTACGAACAAGCACAAGAAATCTTTAAAGAAATAGGAGATAAAGAAGGTTTGGCTTTGGTTTATGACCGTATTGGATTTGTAAATCTCAGGCACGGACAGGAAGATGAAGCATTAAAATATTTTATCAACTCGCATTATTTCAGAAAATCTTTAAAAGATCCTGAATTGCTGGCTTTATCAAATCAAAATATTGCTGAAGTTTACTTGGAACGAGAAGAATACGACAAGGCTATTGAGTTTTTGAATAATGCACTGGAAAATTTTAAAGACGATAAATACTTATTAAATGTTGCGGATATTAATACCAAAATTGGCGATATTTATGTTTATGATGAAAAATATTTAAAAGCAATTGATTATTATAATCATGCACTAAATATTTACAAAAAATTTCAACATAATTACGAACAATCCTTAGTTCATAACCGGTTATCCGCTACATACTTAGACCTGAACAAAATTCAGCAGGCAAAGAATCAATGTCTTGCTGCTTTGGAAATTGCTTACATGTATAATTTTTTAGATATTAAAGCAAAATCCTACCGGCTTATGTCGAATATCTATGAACGGCAAAAAAATATTAGAAAAGCTTTTGATTTTCAAAAACGCTATGCCGGAGTGATTGATTCGATAATGGAAGCAAAGCAAATAAATCAATCGGCAGAAATGCAGGTTAGTTATGAAATTCAACAACAAGAAAATGAAATTGCGATGCTTACCAAGGATGGTGAACTAAACAGGGCTACCATTGAAAAGCAGCGCGCAATAGCCATTGCTATAGGTATAGGTTCTGTTTTGCTGATGATTTTTGCATTTTCTTTATACCGCTCAAACGTGCATAAGCAAAAAATTAATAAAATCCTTACCGAACAGAAAAAAGATATTGAAGATAAAAATGCCGAACTATATCAACAACAACAAGCTATAGTTGAACAAAACAAAAAAATTCAAAAAATAAATAAAAATATTACGGGCAGTATTAACTACGCCAGTCGGATACAGAAGGCAATGTTACCCAAACCCGATATTTTCAAAGAATTTTTTAAAGATGCTTTCGTCTTTTTTAAACCCAGAGAACAAGTAAGTGGTGATTTTTACTGGATATCGAAAAACGAAGAAGAAGAAAAAGTAATTATTGCAATTGTAGATTGTACCGGACACGGTGTACCAGGGGCATTTATGAGCCTTATCGGTAATTCATACTTAAACCAAATAGTTAATCATCAAAGAATTACTGCTCCGGATATGATTCTGAACTTATTGCATATTAACATACGTATTTCACTGAATCAGGACAAAAACGAAAGCCGTGACGGAATGGATTTAGCACTCTGTGTATTTGACTATAAAAATAACGTTATTGAATTTGCCGGTGCTCGACATCCCATTTTTTACATAGTAAATAATGAATTAATTCAAGTAAAAGGCGATAGTATGGATATTGGCGGTGTTCAGCG
>JALSLF010000583.1 GCA_026988445.1 Bacteroidales bacterium | reverse complement strand
TAATGTCAATATTACTAAGTCAACGATTAGTAAAAACCAATTTATTTGCACGTATTGCATTACACAAAGAGCAAAATCCAGATGAAGGATATGTAGGCGTTCCTACAGAACAAATCAATCTAACCGGCAAAACCGGTATTGCCTATACTATTTTACGACCGGCTGGCAAAGTAATGATTGACAATGAAGTATATGATGCAAAAGCACTTACCGGATATATTGAAAAAGGTGAAAAGATAGTTGTAGCTAAATATGATATGGCTCAGTTATATGTTAAAAAAATATAGATATCCTTAAATCCGCAGCTATGTTCGTAGCGAAAAGTCATAAACTTGTCCGACTATTGGCGGATGTGCGTCAGTATTGGTGTAGCGCAGAAAAAAGCAACGCAAACGTAGCATTAGTTACGGTGAGTATCGAAAAACGAGCATTCCCAATAATGGCGTGCATCCGCCGGTAGTCGGACATGGTCATGGCTTTGCAGTAGAAGATAGTTACGGATTTAAGGATGTAATAAGTTGTTTTTACAAAATGATTGATTTTATCATAAAAGATTTCACAGATAATGATTATAATGAATTAATAAATCTGTGGGAAATTACCGGATTAAATACCCCCGGAAGAGGAGATAACATTTCCATCATTAAACAAACTCTTTCCATGGGTGGAAAAATGCTCATGATATTTTCAGCTACGCAACTAATTGGTAGCTCATGGCTTACTACCGATGGTAGAAGAC
This sequence comes from Bacteroidales bacterium, assembly GCA_026988445.1. GTDB lineage: Bacteria > Bacteroidota > Bacteroidia > Bacteroidales > NBLH01 > NBLH01. Next base: position 6,074 of record JALSLF010000583.1, on the reverse strand, counting down.
TATATTTACATCATTTTTGTATTCATCCAGATTTTCAAGGGCAAGGACTCAGCAAAGCATTGCTTAAAGCATCTTTGAATTTTGCAAAAAAAATAAACCAGCAAATAAAATTAGAGGTTCACAAGGATAATCTGATTGCAAAAAAACTTTATAAAAATTACGGATTTAAATATCTTGGTGATTATGAAGTATATATAATAAGAGATTTAGACTATATCAAGTAAACAACCTTCCTGAAATTAGCCAATAAATTCCTGAATTTTAAGAAAAAAAGAATTAATATTGCTAAAATTTTGAGGATTACCGCCTAAATGTTTATTTTCGTGGGTTTTTAGCAGCATAGTATTTCAGTAAATAATATTTTTTTCTTTTTAATAAAAAAAACAGTTTAGTACTTTGATTTACAATAATTTAACACAAATATTATAAAAAGTAGCGATCTTCAACCTTGATTTTCAAGGGAAATATGAATGTATAACATGCGCTGGTATTTTTAATAACCATATTAAATTTAAGAAAAATGGAACAGGACGATTTAAAAAATCTATCTCAGAACGAAAAAAACGAACAGCCTGAGAATATTAATGAAAACACATCAGAACTTAATTCAGAAAAGGAAGAATTAACGGACAAGTCTGAAACAAAAAAGCTTGAGACAGAACTTAATGATGAAAAAAAAGAAAGTGCAGCAGATATAATCCTGAAAAAACTGAAAGATAAAAAAGTTAAAGAAGGGGTACAGAAAAAAGATGAGGAAGAAAAGGAAGAAGATGAGAGTGAAATTTTAAGTGATGATGAGGAAAAACCGGAAGTAAATCAAAAAGAACCGGAAGAACTGCCTGTTGACAAAAGTGAAAGTACAGAAAAAGCAGTAGATGAAGAGAAGAATAAAAATGTTAAAGCGGAGACTCAAGTAAAAGTAGATTACAGTAGCTATTCTCCCGAAGAATTGGTAGAAGAGTTTAGTAGATTATTAGAAAACGATGATGTTCAAAAAATAAAAGACCGCGTAGAGCTTATTAAAGTAAGATTTTACAAAAAACATAATACAGTAATAGCAGAAGCTAAGGAAAAGTTTGTTGAGGCAGGTGGAAACCCGGAAGAATTTAAACCCGAACCCGATAAGTTAGAAGAAAAATTTAAAGCTTTTTATTCGGTTTTTAAAGAACGTAGAGCCAATTATGCAAAACAAATAGAACAACAAAAACAAATAAACCTTGAAAAGAAATATGAAGTAATTGAAAAAATTAAACAATTAACCAATGGACAAGAATCTTTAAATAAAACTTTTCATGATTTTAAAGAGCTCCAAAAACAATGGCAAGAAATAGGCTTAGTTCCACAATCTGAACTTAAAAAACTTTGGGATTCATATCACCATTGGGTAGAAAAATTTTATGATTATGTCAAAATTAATAAAGAGCTAAGGGATTTAGACCTGAAAAAAAACCTAGAAGAAAAACTTAAATTATGCGAAAAGGCAGAAGAACTTTTAATGGAACCAAAAGTTGTTTCGGCATTCAGAACCCTGCAAAAACTGCATAGTATGTGGCGCGAAATAGGACCCGTACCGGCTGAAAAAAGAGACGAAATATGGGAACGATTTAAAAAAGCCACTACATCAATCAATAAAAAACATCAGGAATATTTTGAAAAATTAAAAAGTGAACAGCAAAATAACCTGAAAGCAAAAACTTTACTTTGCGAAAAGGTAGAGGAAATTAATGAAATGGAAATCAGCACACCCAAAGAATGGGAAGAGCAATCAAAAGAAGTTGTTGAATTACAAAGGCTTTGGAAACTAATTGGTTTTGCACCTAAAAAGGACAATAATAAAATTTATACACGTTTTCGTAAAGCTTGCGATCAGTTTTTTAATGCAAAACGTGAATTTTATTCAAAACATAAAGAAGAAGAAGTTAATAACCTGCAATTAAAAACAGAACTGTGTATTCAAGCCGAGAGCATGCAAGATAGTACCGAATGGCGAAAAACTACGGAACTGTATATTGACCTGCAAAAAAAATGGAAAACCATTGGTCCTGTTCCGCGTAAAGATAAAGATGTGATTTGGGAACGATTTAGAACCGCATGTAATAAGTTTTTTGATAATAAAGCCGAGTACTACAAATCATTAGACAGCAAACAGGATGAAAACCTTGAGCTAAAAAAAGCAATTATTGAAAAATTGCAAAATTTTGAATTCTCAGATGATAATGCTCAAAATTTTGAACAATTAAATAAATTGCAAAAAGAATGGACCGAAATAGGGTATGTTCCTATTAAGTTTAAAGATGAAATTCAAAACGAATATAAACTCGCATTAGATAAAGTTTTTGAAAAATTAGATTTAGACGAAAGCGAAAAAATGAAATTAAAATTCCGTTCAAAACTTGAAAATCTAAAAAATTCACCTAAATCAAGAGGAAGATTAAGAAGTGAACGCGAAAAAATTGTTAAAAAACTGGAAAAATTAAAAAGCGATATTGTCCTTTGGGAAAATAATATTGGTTTTTTCGCAAAATCTAAAAATGCTGAATCAATGATTAAAGAATTTGAAGAAAAAATCAATAGTGCAAAAACCAGAGCAAAAATTCTGCAAGAAGAATTGTATATGATTGATGACTTATTAGATTAATTACCATAAACAGTATATTAAAGTGAGTACTAAATATATTTTTGTTACCGGTGGAGTAAGTTCATCTCTTGGAAAAGGAATAATATCTGCGTCATTGGCTAAGCTTTTGCAAGCTAGGGGTTACTCGGTAACCATCCAAAAACTGGACCCATATATAAATGTAGATCCGGGAACACTGAACCCCTACGAACACGGGGAATGCTATGTTACCGATGATGGTGCCGAAACAGACCTTGATTTAGGACATTATGAACGTTTTTTAAATGTGCCTACTTCACAAGCAAATAATGTAACTACCGGGCGAATTTATCAATCGGTAATTGAAAAAGAGCGTAGAGGTGATTATCTTGGAAAAACAGTACAAATAATTCCGCACATTACCGATGAAATTAAGCATCGGATAAAAATACTCGGAAATAAATACAAATATGATTTTGTGATTACCGAAATCGGAGGTACTGTTGGCGATATTGAATCATTACCTTATATTGAGGCAGTCCGGCAATTGCGTTGGGAAATGCCTGATGCCAGTTTGGTTATTCATTTAACTTTAGTACCCTACCTTGCAGCATCGGGTGAGTTAAAGACCAAACCAACACAGCATTCGGTAAAATTATTATTAGAAAATGGTATTCAACCGGATATTTTGGTTTTGCGCACAGAACATGAACTATCTAAAGAAATTCGCGCCAAAGTTGCCCGTTTTTGTAATGTAGATATTAAATCGGTTATTCAATCCATAGATGTATCTACAATTTATGAAGTGCCTATAAAAATGAGCGAAGAAGAATTAGATGTTCAGGTACTTTCAAAATTAAAAATATCTTTTAAAGATAAACCTGAGTTAAAGCATTGGAAAACCTTTTTGCAAAAAAGACAAAATGCAAAAGAACCGGTTGAAATTGCTTTGGTGGGGAAATATATTGAGCTGCACGATGCCTATAAATCAATTGTTGAATCCTTTGAACATGCAGGTGCTACAAACGAAGTAAAGGTAAAAATTAAGTGGGTAGTTGCAGAAAAAGTAACATCAAAAACAGCCGGTAATTTATTAAAAGATGTAAACGGTATTTTGGTAGCTCCCGGCTTTGGATTGAGAGGTGTAGAAGGTAAAATACAAGCCGTAAAATATGCACGCGAAAACAAAATACCTTTTTTAGGGATATGTCTTGGGATGCAATGTGCTGTAATTGAATTTTCCAGAAATGTATTAAATTTACAAGATGCACACTCAACCGAAATGTTACCAACAACCCCCCATCCTGTTATTGACATAATGGAAGAACAAAAAAGCATCACCCACATGGGAGGTACTATGCGTTTAGGTTCTTACCCATGTAAAATAAATAAAAACTCAATTGTTTTTAAAGCATATAATCAAGATTTAATTGATGAAAGGCATCGACATAGATATGAGTTTAATAATGCGTATCAGGAGGAATACGAAAAAGCAGGAATGAGGGCAACAGGAATTAACCCGGAATCAAATTTAGTAGAAATTATTGAAATTGAAAAGCACCCGTGGTTTGTTGGTGTTCAGTTTCATCCCGAATATAAAAGCACCGTGTTAAACCCACATCCTCTTTTTGTGAGTTTTGTTGCGGCAGCTTATAAATTTAAACAATCAAGTAAAAAATAAATAAAAATAAAATCAAGTAAGACAAGATGGATAGAAATCAAATAACAGGTATTGTACTGATTGCACTAATACTTATAGGGTACAGTTACTTTACTGCCCCAACGGAAGAGCAGATAGAAAAAGCAAGGCAGGAGAAATTGCGGCAAGATTCTTTAAGAAGGGTTCAGGATGAGCAAGAAAAAATACAAGCTGCAAAATTTATTAAAGAGCAAAACGATTCATCAAATTCAGAAACCGTTTTATTAAACGATTCAACAAATATTGATACTACAAAAATCAATCAAATTAAAGAATCTTTTGGTTCATTTGGTGATGCAGCTATCGGGAAACAAGAGTTTTTCATTCTTGAAAATAATAATATAAAATTAAAAATTTCAACAAAAGGAGGAAGACCTTATTCGGTAGAAATGAAAAAGTATAAAAAGTATGATTCTACCAAATTAGTATTGTTTGATGGCGACAGTACCATTTTTGGAATGAACTTTTTTGCCGAAAATCGTAAAATATCTACCAATGATTTATTTTTTGTAGCACAAAGCGATGAAAAAATTATTGATGCCTCTCAATCAGAGAAAAAGGCGGTTTTTAGACTATATGCCGGCAAAAACAGCTACATAGAATATACCTATAGATTAAAACCCGATAGTTATCTCGTAGATTTTGATATCCACTTTGTGGGGATGGAACATGTAATTGGTAGAAATTCAGGACTTATTGACTTTAACTGGTATGCCAATATACCGAGCTTGGAAAAAGGATGGAGTTGGGAAAACAGATATACAGAATTATATTGGAAATATTATCAAGACGATGTTGATTATCTTTCGGCAAGCTCAAAAGAAGATGAAAAATCAATAACAACACGAATTCGTTGGATTGCTTATAAACAACAATTCTTTTCTTCGATACTTATAGCAAAACAACCCATTTTAAGTGCTAAATTAAGCTCAGAAACTTATGATGAGAACCATAAATATCTGAAACGCTTTAATACAAATTTCAGTTTGGAATACAATGGTGGTAAAGATGAAAAATTAGAGTTTGTTCTATTCTACGGTCCTAATAAACACAGTATACTCAAAGGAATTAATGTTATTGAAGACGAAAATTTAGAACTTACAAAACTACTTCCCTTAGGATGGACCTTATTTAGGGTAATTAGTGAATGGGCAATTATTCCTCTGTTTGATTTTCTGGGTAAATTTATATCTAATTATGGCTTAATTATATTATTAATGACCATAATTATTAAAATGGTTCTTTTCCCATTTACCTATAAATCTTATGTTTCATCGGCAAAAATGCGTGTTTTGAAGCCACAAATTGATGAAATTAACAAAAAAATTCCAAAAGATAAAGCCATGGAACGTCAACAAGCAACTATGGCTTTGTATCGGAAAGCCGGGGTAAACCCAATGGGAGGATGTTTACCCATGCTCTTTCAGATGCCTATTTTGCTGGCAATGTTTTACTTTTTCCCTTCATCAATTGAACTCAGGCAACAACCGTTTTTATGGGCACATGATTTATCCAGTTATGATTCTATCTTTAATTTACCTTTTAGTATTCCTTTTTATGGAGATCATGTAAGTTTATTTACGCTACTTATGGCTGTTTCAATGATTTTTAGTACAAAAATGAACAGCAGTCAAATGCAAGGTTCAAGTGAACAAATGCCGGGCATGAAAATGATGATGTATATGATGCCGGTTATGATGTTACTTTGGTTTAACCAATATTCAGCAGGTTTGAGCTATTATTATTTCCTTTCAAACATTATTACAATAGGACAAACCT
>JALSLF010000582.1 GCA_026988445.1 Bacteroidales bacterium | reverse complement strand
TTATTATGATGTTTGCTCGCGGGATGAGTGAGTTTGGTGCTGTGGTAATTGTAGCTTATCACCCTATGACCACGCCTGTATTAATTTATGAGTATTTTGGAGCTTTCGGCTTAAAATATGCACGTCCTGTTTCAGTAATTTTTGTACTTATTAGCTTATTATTTTTTATTTTCTTACGTATGTTGGCACGAAATACAAAAAATATCCGGCGTAATTAAAAATTTATTATTGTTTGTTAGAATTAAAAAACATATCAAAATCATATAAGCAATTTGCTTTACAAAATATTAACATAAATGTTAATGCCGGTGATTATTATGTCCTTCTCGGAAATTCCGGTTCGGGAAAATCACTTTTATTGGAACTTATTTGTGGCTTAATTCCTGCCGATACCGGTAAGATTTATCTTGATAAAAAAGAAATTGGCAAACTACCTATTCAAAAACGTGAATTAGGAATTGTTTTTCAGGATTTTGCTCTTTTCCCGCACAAAACTGTTCGCGATAATATTTTATTTGCACTCGAACGGGTGAAAATAAGCAAAAAGATGAAAATGGCTGTATTATCTGATATGTGTGATATTATGGACATCAATCATTTATTGCATCGTTATCCCGGAACATTATCCGGAGGCGAAGCACAACGTGTTGCATTAGCAAGGACCTTGGTGAAAAAGCCGAAAGTTTTATTGCTTGACGAGCCGCTTTCATCACTCGACGTGCAGCTAAGAGGCGATTTAAGAGCATTATTAAAAAAAATAAACACTAAAGGGCAAACCATTGTACATGTAACACATGATTATGAAGAAGCGGTGGCATTGGCAAAACGTGTTGCTGTTATTGACAAAGGCAAAATAATTCAAGAAGGTAATTTGCAAGAAGTTTTTCAAAACCCTAAATCAAAATTTGTAGCGGATTTTGTTGGCATTCGTAATTTTTTTAAAGCAAACTTATGCAGAAATGCAGGACAAACCTATGCTATGATAAATAATGAACAAAAAATCCATTTACTGAATAACAATATCGAAGGTGAAGGTTTTGTAATGATACGTGATGAAGATATTTTACTCTATGAGCAAAAGCCTGAATCAAGTGCAATGAATAATTTTTATGGAGCGATTATAAATGCTGTTCCTGCCCGTTTGGGTATGGAGGTTTTAGTGAAAACCGGTTTTGCGGATTTTTGGGTGCTGATTACACGTGCTACTTTTTATAGAATGAATTTGGAAATTGGTAAAAACATATGGATTTCATTTAAAGCATCGGCTGTAAAGTTTTTGAAAATTTAATTTGCTATAATGGAAAACATAAAAATATATGATAATATTATTTTAATTGGAGGTGCAACACGTAATGTTGGAAAAACTGCTTTTAGCTGTTCGGTAATTAGGAATAATAGCAAAAAATACAAAATAATTGCATTAAAAATTAAAACTATTTATGAGGGGGATGATTTTTTTCATGGAAAAGATAGAAACCCCTTAAAAGGAAATTACCGGATTATTGAAGAAATTGATACAGATGGTGATGAAGATACTCAAAGAATGTTGCAAGCCGGAGCAAATCGAGTTTTTCGCATTAAGGCAAAAAGTGAATTTTTAAAAGAGGCTTTTCATGATTTTTATTCACTATTACCGGAGAATAGTTTTATAGTTTGTGAGTCAAACAGTTTACGGAATATATTAAAACCGAGTATCTTTTTGTTAATAAAGCATAAAAGTTCAGATGAAATGAAACCAAGTGCCAAAAAATTAGCACCTTTGGCAGATAAAATTGTATATACTGATGGCATTAAACATGATTTTGATGCCGGAAAAATAATTATCAGCAATAATAAATGGATTATTTCGGGTGAAGTGAGCAGATGACTAAGAGTCATCAGCTCACTGTAGAAAATGATTTAATGCAGATATTTGGATATTTAATTCTTTATTGTGAAATTTGTTAAAAATTTAAACATCAATGATAAAATTTGAAGAAGCCTATAATATTGTAAAAAACATTAATTTTCAGCTTGATACGATAAAAGTTCCCTTAAATGATGCATTGGGATTTGTGCTTGCAGAAGATGTTTATTCCGATATGGATATGCCGCCTTTTAATAAATCGGCAATGGACGGCTATGCTTGCAGAGAAATAGATTTATCCAATGAGTTGGAAGTAATAGAAATAATTCCTGCAGGAAAGATACCCAAAAAAACCATCGGTGAAAATCAATGTGCCAAAATAATGACCGGTGCCATGATACCACAAGGTGCTGATTGCGTAATTATTGTGGAAGATACCCAAGAGTTGGGCGAAAATAAAATTCGCTATACTAAACCGGTTCCCGAAATAAATGTTTGTCAAGTGGAATTAGGGAATAAACCCAATGTTAATATTTGCTATATTGGTGAAGATATTAAAACAGGTGATACGGTGGTAAATAAAGGCAGTTTGATAAAAGCCCAACATATAGCCATTATGGCTTCAGTGGGATATACTGAAGTTTTGGTACATCGTAAACCCAAAGTAGCAGTTATTCCAACGGGAGATGAAATTGTAGAACCCCATATAAAGCCCGATATATCGCAAATAAGGAATAGTAATGGCTCGCAATTGGTGGCTCAACTAAAAGCAATGGGTATCGACGCAAATTACTATGGTATTGCCCGGGATGTTGAAGGGGCGACCATGAGTTTAATCAAAAAAGCTTATGAAGAAAATGATGTGATTCTATTAACCGGTGGTGTTTCAATGGGCGATTTTGATTTAGTTCCCGAAATATTGAAAGCATTAAAGTTTGAATTATTGTTCCAAGCTATTGCTGTGCAGCCCGGAAAACCTACGGTTTTTGGTCGTAATGGCAATAAATTTTGCTTTGGGTTGCCGGGAAACCCTGTTTCGTCCTTTGTGCAATTTGAATTATTAACTAAACCTTTGCTATACAGTTTAATGGGGCAAGACTATAAACCATTGAATATACGTTTGCCTATCGGTAAAGACTTTTCAAGAAAAAAAGCAAGCAGAATGTCGTGGATACCTGCGGTATTTACCGATGACGGGTATATTGTTCCCGTTGAATATCATGGCTCGGCACATATTCGCGGCTTAGGGCAGGCGCAAGCTATTTTTGCAGTGCCTATTGGTGTTAAAGAACTTAAAAAAGGAGATTTTGTAGATGTACGACAAATATAACAGAAGAATAAACTATCTGCGTATTTCGGTTACCGACCGCTGTAATCTGAGGTGCGTGTATTGTATGCCGGCAGAAGGTATTAAGTTGATATCGCATAATGAGATATTAACTTTTGATGAAATTTATGAAGTGGCAAAAGTTGCTGTATCAATGGGTGTAGATAAAATCCGAATTACCGGAGGAGAACCTTTGGTTCGTAAGGATATAGTTAAGCTTGTTGCTATGATAGGCTCTTTAGACGGACTTAAAGATTTTGGCATGACAACAAACGGTATTTATCTGAAAAAATATGCACAAGCTTTAAAAGATGCCGGTTTGCATCGGGTAAATATTAGTTTAGACACAACCGACCCTGAAAAATATCGGAAAATAACGCGTTTAGGTGATATTAATCAAGTTTACGAGGGTATTGACGCTGCGAAAAAAGCAGGTTTAACACCGGTGAAAATTAATTGTGTAATAAAAAAAACAAAAGAAGAGCCGGACGCACAATTAGTGGCAAAGTTTTGTAAAGAAAATGATTTGCAAGTACGTTTTATTCGTGAAATGGATTTGGAAACCGGTCAGTTTTGGCGTGTACAGGGAGGTGATGGTGGAGAATGTCGTATTTGTAACCGTTTACGCCTAACAAGTAACGGTAAAATACGTCCTTGTTTATTCAGCGATTTGGAATACGATGTTCGTACACTGGGTGCCGAGCGGGCTATAAAATTGGCTGTTGGCGAAAAGCCCAAAAACGGAACTGTTGCGATGAAGGTTAAATTTAGTAATATCGGAGGTTAAATAAGTGGAGTGAGCTGATGACTATCAGTCATCTGCTCACTGTAAGCCTTAAATCATTAAGATTTGAACAAATCCTTTTAATTTTATAAATTTGTAGTATGGATGTCAATCTTGAACATATTAAAATTGAACTTATTCAGTGGTTAGTTAATCTCAACGATGAAGAATTACTGAAAAAAATTTTAGAATTTAAAGAAAGCAACACAGAATATTCTTACAGTAGTATTTCTAAATCGGAACAGGAGTCAATTCAACAAGGCATTGAAGATGCTGATAATGGTAAATTAATAAGCCACTCGCAAGCAAAAAATATCTATGAAAAGTGGTTATAAGGTTTTTTGGACAAAAAATGCCATTAAAGAATTGGAACGTACTTTTGAATATATAGCTTTAAGTTTTTCCGAAAAAGAACTCATAAATTTATCTTTAGAAATTGAGAAAGTAATTAATATTATTGCTATTAACCCACAAATATTTCCTGTTTCCGACATTAAGTACATAAGGCGTGCTGTTATTCTTCGATTAAATACGCTATATTATAGAATTATAGATGATAGAGTTGAGATTTTATCATTCTTTTCAAACAGGAAAAACCCGGAAAATAGAAAATTAGAAGATAATAAATAGTGAGCTGATGACTATCAGTCATCTGCTCACTACAAACAAAAAATTATGAATAAATTAACACATATAGACAAAGACGGAAAAGCTCGAATGGTTGATGTAGGGCATAAACCACAACAGTTACGCATTGCAAGAGCCGAAGGGCATATTACCTTACAGCCCGAAACAATACGTTTGATAAAAGAAAACAATATGAAAAAGGGCGATGTGCTTACGGTAGCTGAAATTGCCGGTATTCAAGGAGCTAAAAAAACAAGCGAACTAATACCCTTATGCCATCCCTTGCAATTAACAAAAGTAAAAGTAAAAGCTGAGTTAGACGAGACCGGTGTTAAAGTTTATGCCGAAACCAAATGTATCGGGCAAACGGGTGTAGAAATGGAAGCCTTAACAGGAGTACAAGTAGCTCTGCTTACGGTTTACGATATGTGTAAAGCTGTTGATAAAAAAATGATTATTGACGATACGCATTTAATTGAAAAAACAAAAATAGATATTTAGATATTTCTTTATAGAATATTTGGTAAATTTGTAAGATGAATTGTCTAAAATATGAATATACAAATCATTGTTTATTAAGAGCTATTGAACGGGATATTAGTATAGAACTAATAGAAAATATTATAAAATCTGGAGAACTTATAAGAGAATATAAAGATGATAAGCCTTATCCTAGTTTTTTAATTCTAGGATTTAAAGAAGAAAAGCCCATTCATGTTTTAGTTGCAGTTTCAGAGGAAACATGTATTGTCATAACAGTTTATATTCCTGATAGTTCATTATGGGATAATAGTTTTAAAATTAAAAAATAGCATTATGGAGTGCGTAGTTTGCAAAACAGGATTAATGAAACAGGGTAAAGTTACAGTAACTTTTGATATAAAAGGGACGGTGGTTGTAATTCGTGAAGTGCCGGCAAAAATTTGTTCTGTTTGTGGTAATTATTATCTAAATTCCGAAACATCAAAACTAATTATGGACAAAGTTCAACAAGCAGTAAAAAAAGGAGTAGAAATTGAAATTTTAAAACATACGGCAGCATAAATGAATAAAGAAGAATTCAAATCAACAAGAAAGCTTAAAATCCAAGTAATTACTTTAAGCGACAGAGCCAGTAGGGGAGAGTATGCCGATTTAAGCGGACCGGAAATTGTACAATTTTTAGATACTTATTTTAAAGAAAAAGATTGGCAATTTTCAATCAATTCGTTAATTATCCCTGATGATGCAGAAAGGTTAGAAAGAGAATTGCTGAAAGCAAAAGAAAACAAAGCCGATATTTTAATTACAACAGGAGGTACAGGCATTGGTCCGCGTGATTTCACCCCCGAAGTAGTTAATAAAGTATTAGACAAAGAAATTCCCGGTATAATGGAGAATATTCGTATTAAGTTTGGGCAAAAAGTTCCGAATGCATTGTTAAGCCGTGGCGTGTCAGGGGTAATGGGTGAAACACAAGTATATAGTTTACCCGGCAGCGTGAAAGCTGTTCGGGAATATATGGGTGAGATACTTAAAACCTTAGAGCATCTTATTTATATGTTGCACGGTATAGATACACATAAAAAGCATAAATAATTGTTCAATTTCGTTTGCTTCAGGCAAACTTCGTTTTCTTTGTGTTTACAAAAAAAATATCGTAGGTGTTTTAAATATCTGCGCTCATTTGTGTTATTAAGTGGATAAAACTTTTGCCGTAGGCAAACCTAATACTCTTAGTGGCTATAAACAAAAGTATCGTAGATGTTTAAATAGCTGCATTTACGTGTCCTACTACCGGCAGGTTTGCGTTATTCTGCGGATAAAACATTTGCTTAAGCAAAGCATAGAAATTTTTTTGTTCTTTGATGTTAAAAACAAAAACATCATAGATGTTAATAAGGTATCCGGTTAGGTACATAACCGTTTTCATTATACTCAAAAACACATGGTAATTAATTTGCGATGTGTTTTTTTATTGTATATTTGTTTGTTTTTGTAAAAAATAATAAAACTAAACCGTTTTGATTCTATGAATTTTCTCGAAATAAAAAGTGTTAATAAGAGTTTTATAAATCATCAAGCACTTACCGATGTAAGCATAAATGTTCCTGAAGGGAAAATATTTGGTTTGCTGGGTCCTAATGGTGCAGGGAAAACTACATTGATACGAATTATAAATCATATTACCTTGCCTGACAGTGGCGAAGTTTTATTTAACGGCGAGCCATTAGATGCCACGCATGTCCGGCAAATCGGCTACTTGCCGGAAGAACGCG
>JALSLF010000581.1 GCA_026988445.1 Bacteroidales bacterium | reverse complement strand
TTTCAGCATTTTGCGTATAACTAATAAATAACGATTAATATAAATATAGTTTATGATGAGAAGAGTAAGTACAATTTTAAGCATCTTATTTTTAGCTTATTTTCAGATAGATACCATAGCCCAAACAGGTCCTGCCGGAATTGGTAATGCAGGTGGCAACAACGGGCAACCCAAAAATATACTGTGGCTGCGAGCTGATGATTTAGGCTTGGCTGATGGTGCAGCTGTTAGTGCATGGGCAGATACATCGGGGAGCGGAAATGATTTGTCATCATCAGTGAATGATCCCAACGATCCTACTTATGTGTTAAACCAAATTAATGGTCTGCCCGTTGTGCGATTTAATTCTGCAACAGGTACAGGAACTAAATTGATTCATAACCCTTTTAATGGCTTTGCCGGTAGTGAGATAACCACCATTATTGTTTATCAAACAAGTGATTCAAATGATGGTTTGGTATCTTATGCCACATCAGGGGATAATAATAATTTTTTATTATACAATAACAATAATTTAGCCAGTTATATAGCCGGTGGAAACATTTCTTCCGGTGTTGCACTAAATGCGGGTTCATTCCAAATTATCACTCATAAATGGAAAAGTAGTAATGGTGAATTGCATTTAATACAAAACAGTACAGATGTATATAACACTACCGGTTTTCGTACCGGTTCTGCTATTACTGACAGAGGTTCTTTATCAATTGGAGGAGAGCAAGATGCTGTTGATGGTGGCTATAATCAGGGGCAAGCACTTGATGGCGATATTGCAGAAATTATTATGTTCTCTTCTTATTTAAACGATGCACAGCGTATTATTATTGAAAACTATTTACAAATTAAATATAATATAACAATTTCCAACGATCATTTTTCGCTGGGAGATGTTTCTTATATTAATGATTTTACCGGCGTGGGCCAAGAAGCCGATGGTAATCACATGAAATCATCCAGCGCCGGTTTCTATGTGCAAGCCGATGCAGGAACGCTTAATAATGGCGAATACCTAATGTTTGCCCATAATAATACCGCAAATGCGGTTTCTACCAATGACTTACCTGTAGGTGTTCAAGCACGCTGGGCAAGAGATTGGTATCTTGAAAAAACAGGTGCTCAAAATGCAACTCTTGTTTTTGATTTACCCGAGGGCATTAGTGGACAATATCCGCAAAATATTTCAAATTATGTGCTTTTATATAGAAATACTACCACCGGAAATTATTCGCAAGTTACGGCTACCGTAAATTACGGTGATGCCGATCAAGTAGCTTTTAGCGTAATCGATGCAAATCTATCAAACGGATATTATACACTGGGTACAACAGACCAAACAAACAGCCCAGTGGAAGGTGCCCCCGGAGTTACTTGGTACACACTTGCCACTGGTAACTGGGACGATTATCAAATCTGGACACTTGACCCCTCAGGTGCTTTGCCCAATAATCCGTCAAGCAGCTATCCGCAAAACCCTTCGGATAAAGTAGTGATTAAATCCGGAAAAAAAGTTACCATGAACCTGAATAATATTCATTGTAACGAGCTTACCGTTGAAGGACGTTTGGATCTCGTTACCACTACAGGACATACTTTTGATGTAATCAAAGGGAACGGTCGTATTTTAATGGCAGCCGATAATTTTCCTGCTTTTACCGATATGAGCAATTTTAATACTGCCGGACAGGGAGAGGGTACGGTTGTATATTACGGTTCGGCTGATTATTCCCTATCTACGTCATATACCTTTTATAATATGGAAATAGACATGACCGCTGGAAATACCGTAACTTTATTAACGGATTATACCCTTAACGGTTATTTGCGTGTTTTAAACGGTACTATTCAAATAAACGATAATACTTCCACTACCGGTTTAAATTTAACAGTTCAAGGAAATGTAACTGTGGAAACAGGCGCTTCTATTTTAACAGGAAGAGCAAATGCCCGTCATCAATTTAATTTTTACGGCGATTTTACCAATAACGGAACGGTTAAATTTACAAATCGGACGGCAGCAGACTATGCGAATGAAGCTACAGATGGGATTGTAGATGCGAATTTTTTAAATACAACAAAAAATCAAAGCATACTTTGCAACGGTACTACTAATTTTTACCGTATAGAAATTGATAAAGGAAGCGATGCTACTTATATATTGGATATTGAAGCAAGCAATACCGCTAATTTTAATTTGTTTGGATATGCAGCAGAGAATCATCCGGATGTTGTTCAGTTAACAGCTAATAATAATGCCCTTGGGTTGCTTAAAGGAACGGTTAAATTAGGTAGCAATGTTAATATTCCTGCGCTTACTACAGTAGGTAACTATAATATTTCTGAGGCAGCTAAATTATGGGTTGCCGGAGGTAGTGTTGCTGTTGCAACTTCGGGTAATGCTATTGTACCTTATGGTGAGCTATATGTTAGTGCAGGTTTATTTGAGTCGCTTGTTATACACGGAATAGCTTTACGTAAAAATGGTGTTTTAAGAGTAAGCGGGGGTACCGTAAATACAAATATTATTCGTACTGCATCAAGTAGTGCTGCTACCAACAGAGGTTCTTATGTTCAAACCGGAGGTTCTGTTAATGTTGTAAATGCAGCTAATTCAACAGCTGATTATTATCATTTTTGCTTAACTTATCCGGAAGTTACTTTTTATATGTCAGGAGGAACACTTCATGTGTATGATGCTAATGGGACTGCCACCAGTGAAGGGGGTATTTTTATTGCATCAAGTGCCGATAATATTAATGTTACGGGAGGAACGGTTATTGCAGAAATCGCCAATAATACAAATCCTTTTAAACTTACTTCTACCGCTCCTTTTTATAACTTTATTTTACGAAATACATTTGATGCAACTACTGATCATATTTTGGATGCCGGTACCAATGTGGGTCCACTGAATGTGAATCTGGCAGCCCAACCCCTTGTGGTACTTAATGACTTTACAATTGAAGATAACTGTTTCTTAGATCATAACGGTATGGATATTACTGTTGGAGGGGGAATGTCTATTGCAGAGAACTCACAGCAACAAGGTACCAATAACTACGGTTTACTTTACGATGCTGCTAAACCAAATACTATAACTTTCAATGGTTCAGCTAGTGATACACTATATATCGGTCATAATGTTGATGATGGGTATGAGTTGTATGTTTGGAATTTAACGGTTAATAAATCAACCGGTTCAGAAATTGTTTTAAAAGGAGACCCGAATAAAGACCCTACTCTTACTACTTTATCTGCTCAGTGGCACAACCGTTTAGTGAAAATTGATGGAACAACAGATATTATAAACGGAACGTTTAACCAAGGACATCAGTCAATAAGATTATATGGTCCTGTGTTTGTTAGAAGCACGGGTGTTCTCGGTGTGTATGAACCGGGCGTAACTCCGCTTACAGCATATATTATGTTAAAAGATGACGGTACTGCCAGCACTGATATTAATACGGAAGAAGGTGCTCAATTAGGGAATTTTAAACTTAACCCGGGAGCAGGAAATAATGTAGGTATATTAAGTAATGTTTATATTAAAAGAATAGGTTTTCATACAGGAAGTATGAATTTGAGAACTTATAATCTAAAAGTTGATTATCTACATAGAAATGCTACTACAACTAATTACAGTAAAACAGATGGCAGTACATCCGAAATGATTTATTCTGATGCGAATGCATCGGATGGAGGCTTGTCTATTCTTATAACAGGAAATGGTACATACTGCTTTCCGCTGGGTACTCAAACAACAACTACACGTTATACCTATGCCGAACTTACGGTTACTAATTTTGTGGATTCCGGTTACATAACCATTCGACCTGTTGATGGTGAACTGAAAACAACGGCTTTAGGTTCAGGAGACTTACTGGATTATTATTGGCGTGTGGGCTATGAAGGCTTTACTACCTTGCCTACCGTTCAGTATGAGTTCAAATATGACCTAAGTGATGATATTAACGGAACGGATCATACTTTTTATCCTGGAAAGGTTTTAGATGAGAATCCTTATACACGTTCCTATGAAAATGATTTAACAAAAGTTGATGATGATAGTGAAGGTGGTACCTATACCATAACATTTAATGATGTAGGAAGCGGTTTTACCCTTGAAAAAGCTAATTATACTGCCGGAGTAGCAGCTCGGTTTACCGGAACGGTTGCTCAGTTTCATTCTAATGCTACATACTCTGATTGGGGGCTTGCAAGCACATGGGTTGAGAACCAAGTTCCTACAGCTGGAAGTATTGTTTATATTAAAAACAGAAACCGTGTCTGGGGAGACAATATTCCTAATATTCCTGCTGTGGTTATTTTTGATAGGACTTCTACGGATATCCCTACTTCTGAGACGGTTCCCAGATTACAATTTAGAAATTCTGGAACTTATAATATAGGCAGGGTTCAAGGAACAGGTATGATTTCACTTAATACGAATGCAAACCCAACTGTTAATGCTGATTGGGGGGAGTTTGCAAAAAATGATACAGCAATATTTATGTATTGGGGGAGTACAGGAGGTGTTACTCTAAATAACATTCCTCAACCTCTTCCTAGTTTAATGTTGGAATCTGATGTTTTTACTGTTGATCAAAATCTAATAATTAATGCTGATTTAATTTTTAATGGAAATGCAAATGCTACATTTGTACAAGATATAGATATTAAGCGCGATTTAGTTACCGGATTTTGGCGGGGAGGAACATTTCATTTCCCGGGAACAGGAAACCCGGTTGCAATAACTGTTGGAAGAAATATTGATTTTACGCAATATGATGACCAAGGACAAAGTAGAAATATTGTTGTCGATGATCCCGGTACTGCATCTACTTTAGAGCATAAACTAGTAGTAAAAGGTGATATAATTCATGGAAGTAAAGATAATTATACTTTTGATTTATATAATGCCTCGAATAGACCGGCTGTGATTCTTGAATTTCAAGGCTCAGGAAGTAACAAATATTATAGAACTTCTGCTTCAATTCCAGACCTCTATCGCATTGTTATGAACAAAGGTACTTCACAAGTTGATACTTTTACTTTTAAAAACAACTTCGTATTAAATGGTACGACTTCGGGTGTAGGCGTTGCAAAAGCCCTTGAACTGCAAAACGGAACATTAGTGCTTGACGACCCCAATATTAATATAAACCTAACCACAGGAAATGATAATTTTGAAATCCCTGCTACTGCAGGTCTTGAAGTTCGTCAAGGACAAGTAAATGCAAGTGGTAACAGCGGCATTTTATTAGACGGTAAGCTGAAAGTAAGTGGAGGTACTGTGAATATGAGTGGTGGAGATAATTTTATTCAATATTCTGCATCGGGTAATGCTACAATAGATGTTACCGCCGGTACTTTAACGGTAGGTTCTCAAATCCGCAGAGGTACAAGTTCAACCGAGGGCATTTTAACATACAAACAAAGTGGTGGTACGGTTAGCATCGGAACGGATGCAGCCGGACAAAATTCCCGGGCTATTTTTGAAATTCTGAATACAGGAAGCAGTTTTGAACATACCGGAGGAACATTTACTTTAGTAAATGATTACCGGACAAACCCAACTATTGCTTCATTTTATTTTAGTCCTGAAACAAAAAATCTTGCATCGGGAACAGAAATTACCTTTGGAAATGCGAGTACACTTGCAGGTTCAAGAAATTTCACCATATATGCCGGCGATACATTGGAGAATTTAAGCATTAACAATGCAAGCGGGAACAATCCGAAACTTACAATGCAAGTGGTTCCGCTTACTTTAAACGAAAATTTAAACATTGCAAGCGGCAGTGAATTGGATGCCAATGCTTTGGATATATACATGGCAGGTGGCGATTTTAACAATAGCGGTACTTTTACGGCAAACGGGAATAAAGTGTATTTTACTGCCGATACTACACAATCAATCAACGGACTTACTACATTTTACGATTTATATAAAACTACCGGAACGGATACTTTAAATCTCGGTACCGGTTCAGAAATTACCGTGGAGCATTATTTATCATTAGAATCCGGTTTGTTTTTTGATAACGGAAACAACGTAAATGTAAAAGGTAATTTGAATAATGTGGTTAGTGCGCTTAGCTCGGGCACAGGGGACGGTATTGTACTAAACGGAACCTCCGAACAAACCATTACCGGTTCGGGAACTTATGCGCGTTTAACAACCGATAATCCTGCAAGTATTACAGTACCTACCGGCTACAATATCACAATAACCGATAGCCTGCAATTGAAACAAGGTGTATTCGATATTGGTAAAAACCTGTTGATTCTGACCAAAACTGCTGATATTATAGAAGCAGCTCCCTTTTCCGAATCAAATATGATTTCTACGAATATTTCTTTTACCGATGCGGGTGTTAAAAAATATTTCCCGATTATTACCAGCAGTACACTGTTTACTTATCCTATGGGTTCTGCCGGTAAATATACGCCGGTTACTTTTGATATTACTGCAAACGGCAATGATACGGCAAGTATCCGAATCCGCGCAGCAAACGAACGTCATCCGAGTATCATTGAAGACTCAGAAGCACCAAATCCTGAAATACCGGATTCTGCAAATGTTTTATGGTATTACTGGACTATTGATGCAAATGGAATTGATGGGTTTTCTGCAACTGCAACCATGCAATCTTATGCTTCGGATGCAAAGGTAACCAGCCCTTACACTTTAGCTGATTATATTACAGCTCGTTTGCTGAATGCAAGCCTTGGAACATGGGATAAATTTACAAATTTCGATTATAATGAAGCTACCAGTGAATTATATTTTTATTATTCAGGCACAAATGATCAAGGTATAGATGGCGATTACACTGCCGGTATTGATGATGCAATCCCC
>JALSLF010000580.1 GCA_026988445.1 Bacteroidales bacterium | reverse complement strand
AGCCTCGTCCATGCCAATTTTACGCGCATATCCGGCTCCTGCAATTTTTTTGGGGATATTTTCTAAATATATAGTTCGGAATTTAATTTTATCTGTATTGTTATAATTTGCCCACTTATTTATTTCCTGCAACGTTTTTTTGTTTTGTACAATTATTTCATCTTCTGAATTTACCGATGCATTAATTACGATTATAACTTCAACAGCGTTTTTCGGCTTTTGGCATTTTTTAATTGATTTTAAAGTTTGCAAAATTTCCGCTTCGTTGTAGCAAGGTATAACAATTACATTCTGTAAATTTGCCTCAGGAGCAACTTTCAGATAATCACTTTTAGTGGAGTGTTTTGCTATGTAGCTGTTAAATACTTGCATATTTGTTTTTGCTAAAGCAAAAAAGAGCTTATGGAAACATACCCTAAGCTCTTTAAATTATATAAAAATTATAAAACTATTTATTTTCTTGCTTATTCTCAGAATTTGCTTGTTTTTGCTGATACTCTTCATTTAATTTTTCAACAATAATTTCTGTAATGTTTAAAGCAGAATCAGCAACTAATACATTTTGTCCTCCGGTATTTCCCAAAACCATTTTATATTTTCCGTCTTTGTTATATTCTTTTATAGCAGCAATTATATTTTGGTAAATATCTTGTAAAGTTTGCTGTTGTCTGTTCATCATGTCCATTGAAATTTGGTCTTTGAGTTGCATCAAGTTTTGCTGTTCGCGCATTAACTGATTTTGCATTTGCTGTGCCTGATTGCTGGTAACCAAACCTTTTTGTACTTTATTTTGAAACTCCATAGCTTTACGCTCCAAGGCTTTGCCTTTTGAGTTTAATTTAGCTTCTTGCTTTTGTTGTTCTTTTAAAAACTCAGTTTGTTTGTCGTTGTAGTAATCGTATCCGTTTAATAAGGAATCAATATTTACATAAGCAATTTTACTTACATTTTCACTTACATTTTCTTTAGCAACTTTTGCTTCCTCTTTATCTTTGCCCGAAAAACGGTCAACATACAATAAAGTAACCGCAATAATTAAAACAACATTTAGTATAATCGAAATATTTTTCATAATTTTACATTAATAGGTTTTAAAAATTTGGGCAAATATAAAGTTTTATCTTAAACAGACATAGGATATATTTCTTTTTTTACAAAAATAAGCCTTAGTTTCGCAAAAATTCTTTCAAATGACGAAATAATTTGTATTTTTATTCACTGTAATTTTTTTTTAATACGAAACTGTTTTTTTCAAAATGAATAAGGACACTAATAACGATAAATTCTCATTATCTTTAAGCAAAGAATCAATTAAAAATGTAATTATTTTACTTTCAGACATTGATGTAAAAATTACTACATTAAATGAGTCTTCGGCAAAAGATTTTTTGAACTTGAACAATAGCCTGAAAGGTAATTATAAAATAGCAGAAAAAATATCGAATAATGCTACCAAGCTGTTTGAAATTTTTGCAGGAAAAGACCGTAATTATTTATTAAGTAAGTTGGATTCATATCATACCGGTTTAAAAATTCAGATAGATGATTTTATAGGTTATGTTACTACGGGCGCCAGAGTTTTAGACAACATTCAATCAAGTTTAAACTCTGTATTTATTCCTGTTAAAAATTTCAATCAAAATTTAATGACTTTAAATTTTTTGATGGCAAATTTAAAGTTGAATCTTACCTACCTGCATAAAGACGATAAAAATGTACATCAAATAGATTTATTGATAAAAGATATAAAATCATCCAAAGAAGCTTATGATAATTTGGAGATGAAAATAAATAAATTAAAAGCATTAGTAAAATCTGTTTTTGATTTTTTTAATAATTTAAAAGAACAACAAAACCTTATATTAGAAACACTTCTGGAACAAATTAAATCGAGTGTAATCATATTATCGGCAAAACATCAGGAGGCATCTGTTCAAATGCCGGAGCTGGCAAAAAAAACTGAAGATTATTTTGAGAATGTTAGTAAAATTGTTACTAATTTGCAATATCATGATATTATTCGCCAAAAGATGGAGCATGTTCAGCAAACACATAAAGAAATTATTGAAGAATTAAATGCTTTTGATTTTTCGGATGAAAATGCAGAATTGGCAGGTCATACTAAAAAATTTTTAAAAATCAGAGATATTGCATCGGTTCAGGTAGCTCAATTAATTCATACAAATCAAGAGTATCAAGAAGCTATTGAAAAAATCACAAAAAATTTTCTGGAAATAGGCGAAGATATGAAAAGTATAGCCTACATGTGTTCTGCCTTTTCGGAGCATAATTTGGCTTATGGAATAACACATTTTCAAGAAATTGAAAAAAAGCTAGAACGTGCCGTTGAATTAATTAACAAATTTTCTTCGGATGGTGAAGAATTTAACAATCGAATAAACAATATCCAGCTTGCTTGTGATGAAATTGATGGCGAATTACAAAAACTAAGCGGTAAAAACAAACAGTTATCGAAGCAAATTATCGAAATCTTTAAAATGATTGATAATTTAGATACCAATATTCCAGGTTTAGATAAATTAAAATACCAAATTAAAGATATAAACGAAAATGTACAAGAAGATTTAGAATTAATAAAAAGTCATTACGATGATGTCAATGATGAGCTTTATTCCATTGGTACTATTGTTGCAGAAGAATACGAAAAAGACTTTAAGCATAAACTCAATAGAATTGCCGAAAGTATTTATTCAATAGTGAAGGTTTTGAATGAAGATAATTCGGAAGTAAAAGAAATTCTTGATGAAAACAAGGAACTCGGCAACCAATTGGCAATGAATATACAGGCATCTATTGAAAAAGTTAAATATTATGATTTTTTTGAGCAGGTAATTGAAGAAATCATCATTGAACTGAATAATATTTATTTGGCTATAAAATCAGATTCAGACTCTTTAAAATTAGATGACAATTTGGAAAGCTTAAAAGAGCGTTATACTATGGAAAGTCAAAGAGACATTCATGACAACATTATGAATGAAGAAAATGAAAAACATAAAAAAGAGGAAGACGAAGACGATATCGAATTTTTCTAAAAGTTATTATACAGTGCCTATAAAATTTAAAATGTAAATCTGATGGGAGATATAAAATTTAAAATCCAAAAACCGAAAAAGGCTGAAAAACTAGCCAAAATTTTTCTTGCCGGTGATTTAGGAATTGGTAATTTGGAAGAAATTGTCGGCAAATTTAAAGATATTGAAAAAAATTATGATGAAATAGAAATTAACCTAAATGATGTTTCGGTAATTGATTTGTCAACTATTCAACTACTTTTATCCATGAAAAAATCGTGTGTAAAACATAAAAAGCAAATTAATTTTAACATAGACCTATCAGGTGAGTTAAATACACTACTGGAAACAACCGGTTTTTTAAACATTATTAAAACTTTATAAAATTTAAAAATAAAATTTTAAACTAGTTATGGCAAAAACAATTTTAATTGTAGATGATTCTGAAAGCATTAGGGAAGTAGTAAGCTTTACCTTGGAAAATGCCGGCTATAATGTTATAATTGCTACGGACGGAACCGATGCATTACCACATTTTGACGGAAAAGAAATTGACTTATTATTAACCGACTTGCACATGCCGAATATGAACGGAATTGAGCTTATACGTGAAGTGCGCAAGATTGAAGAATACAAAAGAATTCCAATTTTGTTTCTGACCACAGAATCGCAAAGAGACAAAAAAGTAGAAGCAAAAGAAGCAGGTGCTACAGGCTGGATAATAAAACCCTTTGTACCCGCAAAACTTTTAGCTGCTATTAATAAAGTAATGCGCTGATTTTTACATTTTATTTGCCGGATGTAAACGCATAGATATCCGGTTTAAAAAAGCATTTAACAGATAATTATTTATCTTATGGATAGTTTTCAAAAAAAATTTATTGAAGAAGCAACGGATTTAATTAATAATCTGGAGCTTGCCGTTTTAGCTCTTGAGCAAGACATTAAAAACAACGAACTTATAGCCGAAGTTTTCAGAATTATGCACTCGCTGAAAGGTGGTGGCGGAATGTTTGGCTTTGAAGATATAAGTAATTTTACACATAATTTGGAAACAATTTATGATGAAGTTCGTAATGGAAATCTTCCCGTTACCGAAGATTTATTAAGTGTTACCTTTTCATCGGTAGATCATCTGAGAAATTTACTGAATGCAGATGCTTTAAATAATGAGCATATTAAAAAGAATCATGAAATTCTGCTTGAAAGAGTAAGTGCCATCTTACAAAAAAAGGGAGCTACGCCAAATACTTCGACAGATAATCAATTTGAAGAGGAAACAAAAAGTAATCTGCAAACAATATATATTTATTTTGCACCCAACGAGTCCATTATGGACAATGGAACAAATCCGCTTTATCTGATTGATGAATTATGTTCTCTTGGAACAAAAAGTTTGGTATTTCCGCGCACGAATAAAATCCCAATGCTTTCACGGTTTAATCCATCAAAATGTTATACAGCCTGGGAAGTTTTTATGGTTACCGATGTTAGTTTAAATGAAGTTCAGGATGTATTCATCTTTGTAGAAGATGAAAGTGAAATTGAAGTACAAAAAATTGCGAGTTTTGATGCATTGGCAAATGAAGATTTCGTTGAAAAAATTCAAGAACTGTATCAAAAGAAAAATCACTTTGACCCGGCTGTAATCAAATCATTACTTAAAGATATTGCCAATCAAAAAAAATCAGTTGTTGCTAATGTTAACGAAAAATTAAAAGTTTTTACCAAAGAAAACATTATTTCAAGTATTCGTGTTTCTTCCGATAAAATTGACCAATTAATGAATTTGGTTTCCGAACTGGTAACTACCCAAGCCAGTCTTAGTTTATATGTCGAAGAAAATCAGGTTTATGAATTAAATTTACTGGCTGAAAATATAGAAAATATTACCCGCCAATTAAGAGATACTGCATTCAGTATTTCGCTTATTCCTATTGAAACCATGCTTACGCGTTTTCACCGCCTCATTAGAGATTTATCTGCTGAATTTAATAAAAACATAGAGTTTATCACCGAAGGTGCTGAAACGGAACTTGACAAAACACTCATACAAGGTTTAACCGACCCCCTAATGCATATTATCCGCAACAGTGTTGATCATGGAATTGAACCCGAGGACGAGCGAATAAAAAAAGGTAAAACACCACAAGGAATGATTTATTTTAAAGCATTTTATTCAGGTGCAAATGTAGTAATTAAAATACAAGACGACGGACGCGGAATTGACCTTGAAAAAGTAAAACAAAAAGCCATTGATAAAGAGATTATTGCACCGGATGCAAAACTCTCCGAAAGAGAAATCCTTGATTTGGTTTTTATTCCCGGATTTTCAACAGCTAAAAATGTAACCGATGTTTCCGGTCGCGGGGTAGGAATGGATGTGGTAAAACGCAAAATTGATGAAATTCGAGGTTCGGTAGAATTAGAATCAAAAGAAAATATCGGAACTACCATTACCATTAAATTACCTCTAACTTTATCTATAATTGATGGATTATTAGTTGTAATTGGTGATACAAAATATGTATTACCCCTTAACTTGGTGAATAAAATTTATGCCTACGAGCACGAAACTTTTAAAGATGCATTTAACAATATTGTTGTAGTTGACGGTGAACAAATACCTTTTTATTATTTACGCGAAGAATTTGATATTCCGGGTAATCCTTTAAAGGTAGAACAATTGGTTTTAGTAAAGTATGAAGACAAAAAAATAGGTTTGGTGGTTGATAATGTTGTTGGCGAATATCAGGCAGTTTTAAAACCTTTGGGAAAACTTTATAAAAATCATGAAATAATATCCGGTGCAACCATTCTTGGCGATGGAACCATTGCATTAGTATTAGATACAAACAAAATTATTAATGAATTTTCGTTTAAAAACTAATTTTGATTATGGCAAACGAGGAGATACAAATTACCAATTCATATTTAACATTTCAATTGCATAACGAACGATTTGCAGTTCATGTAAGTAAAGTTTTAAACATTCTGGAACTTGTTCCTATAACCAAAGTGCCAAAATCTCCGGAATATTTAAAAGGTGTTATCAATTTACGCGGAAGTGTACTGGGGGTAATGGATATTAAAATGAAATTTGACTTCCCCATTTCTGATTATACCAAAGAAACCAGCATTTTGGTTTTACAAGTAATGATTGATGGAGATATTACCGATGTGGGAGCCATTGTTGATTCGGTTCATGACGTAATTGAAGTTGATGAAAAAGAAATTTTACCGCCTTTGAGCGTTGGAATTAAGTTTAAATCGGATTTTGTTACCGGAATTATTAAATACAAAGAACAATTTATCATGGTACTTGATATGGATAAAATGTTTAATACCGAAATAAAAAGTACTATGGAGGAATTTAGCTAAAATATCGGTAATTGTAAAAATTATTTCTGCTGATATTTGTGCATTAAGCTAATGCAACAGTAACTTAACTTTTGACTTATGAAAAAGTCCGGCTCTATAAAGAACCAAATTTTACTAATTATCATTTTGAGTATTTTAATACCCCCTATAATTTTGATTATTGTTTCAGCTGTCCGTTTTCAAAAATTTTCAATAGAGCTGGCACAAAACAATATGGAAAAAGCAGCTAATGAAATTGATGCTTTAAACAGTAAAAGTTTTAGTATTGCCCAAAAGTCAGGTGAACTTTTAGAAAAAACAGCTCAACTTGTTCAAGAAATTGCTAATTCCGGCATGGAAGAAAAAGCAGGTACTGAACAAATTAATAAAGCCATTCAACAATTAAATACCGTAACACAAGATAATGTTGAAAGTGCTGAATTTCTTGCTTCAAATGTTGAAGCACTTAACGCACTTGCAGAAAAACTAAATCAAGACATTGAATTTTTTAAGACAAAAGATTTAGTTTTACAAAAAA
>JALSLF010000579.1 GCA_026988445.1 Bacteroidales bacterium | reverse complement strand
TGCTTAATTGTGCCGGTACATTATTTACTAATACTTTGTCGATACCATCTTCATCCGTAACAATACCCTCCACTGTCATACTTGCATCATCAACAATTTTAAAACCTCGTTCAATTTGGGGTTTTGTTACTACAATTACCGGTGGATTATTATAAGAATATGCTCTGTTAGCACTTATTTCAAGTGATTTTATATAGCAATAATCTACCTGTCCTTTATCTTCGGTGTTACGTAAAGTAATAATATTTACACCGTTACTAACAAAAGGTTTTATATCAAAAACAGCATAAGAATAAGTTCCGTTTATTCCTAAACCTTTTTCTGTCAAGGATTTAGTATCTACAAGCACATTTGAATTAATTTGCAGCAAAAAATCGGTAAAATCACCATCCTTATCGTCATCAACATCGGTACCGTAAATTTTCAGTTTTATATTATCATAATCGCTTGGGTTTGATATTGTAAATGAGATTTGCCGCTCCGCTTGACTATCAAAACGTTTAGATAATAAATACGGTGTATTTATGCGCATCTGACTTGTCGCAGGCGCAATACCGCTACTAATTTCTATACTTCCGATAAAAGCATAATCTACCTGTCCATCAATCTCGGTATTTTCCAGAATTAGTTCATTCTGCCCTTGATGCAAAT
Organism: Bacteroidales bacterium; assembly: GCA_026988445.1. GTDB lineage: Bacteria > Bacteroidota > Bacteroidia > Bacteroidales > NBLH01 > NBLH01. The sequence goes on along the minus strand of JALSLF010000579.1, from coordinate 6,285 downwards.
AGGCTCCGATATTAAAAGTGATTTCCTTTGAAATTCCATCATCGCCAAAACCTTTATCATGTAAAGACTCTGCACTAAATAGATTGTTCCCGTTTACCGTAATCGCAAAATCGGTATAATCTCCGTCATTATCATAATCGGAATCGTAACCTTTTAAAATTAGTTTGGCATTTCGAGCCGTTGACATATCGTAAACCGAAAAAGTATATTTACGTTTGGTTTGGCAAGTAAATTTATGAGCTACGTATTTGGCTTGATTTAAAATCAAGGGTGTAGCACTTGCTGTAATATTAGAAGTACTTGTTGTTGATATCTTAATCCAAGAAATGTAATTATAATCACGCTGATCGATATTCTCCGTATTTTGCAATGCAATGGTATTATTTCCTTGCCGGATATAATTAGAAATATCAAATTTTATTTGACTTCTGGCTCCATCTTTACCTAAGCCGTATTTTGTTAATTCTTCGGCATAAATTAACTCATTACCATTTATATAAATGGCAAAATCGGTATAATCACCATCGCTGTCGTAGTCATAATCAGTACCGTATATTAACAAATTAACCGGGTTTAATGCTTGCGATGAAGATAGATAAAACGAATAAGTATGCTTTTCACCGGCAGAAAACCGCTCATTCACATTAATGGTTTCTTGCGCAATAATGCTTAACGAAACAAATGCACTTATTAACAAAACTAAATATATACGAAAATTATTCATATTCTAATGGAGTTTTAAGGTTTATTGCAAGTTACAAAAATATCAGGTTTAAACATAAATATTTTTATGAATACCATTATTTTTAAAACGAAAAATTTTTGAAAAAAGGTATTTGTACAAAAAAATAATTATTTTAGCCGGATAGGAAAATTTCCTATTTTATTAGATTTAAGGATTATGTATTTTCATGAGTTTATTTTTTAAATTACTCAACTTTCGCAAGTTCATGTTTCTGCCACAGATGCAAGAATTACTAAGGTTTTGTTGATACTATAATTGTTAGCACTGAAATTTTTCTCTTTCCGCCAAAGGTAAAAAAGGAAAATCGAAATTAAAAAATTGAATTATTTCATTCGTGCAACTTGTCCGACTATTGGCGGATCTGTGGCTATATTAATATTTACATGCTTGCGAAAGTTGAGTAAATTATTATAAATGATCTCATAGCCGGACCCGTTTACAAGGTTCGTTTCATATTGCAAACAGGCTGAAAGCCTGATTTATACTAACCCAATGGCAAAGCCTTGGGACAGCTCTGAGAAAATATATTATATTCGCACTGAAAGTGCAATTTAATTTACTCTTTCAGGATGTTTATTTGCTGTGTGTATAATTAATCAAAAGCGTTGCCGGTGGGATAAATTAATTAAGGCTTTCAGCCTAAGAAAATCGTATAAATGCTTTAATTAATTTATTAATTTACAGATGTTAAAGGGCGACATAAACGGGCGTAGCATACAGCTTGTAATATATTTTCATTTTAAACTTTTAGCTTAAAATTTAACAATTTCTAAAATTACACTTGTGAATAAAAAACTGATATTCTTAATTATCAACATAAGTCTTTCATTTGTCGTTTTTGCTCAAAAAACAATAAAAATCTCAGGAAAAGTGAGCGATAATCAAAAAAGAGCAATTGAAATGGCAAATGTTAGTATTTTTGGTACTTCAATAGGCACTTCAAGCGATTCAAAGGGTTATTTTTCAATTAATTATACCGGAAAAAGTCCTGTCCAAATTACCTGTTCGCACCTCTCCTATTCCACTTTTGATACTTTAATTTATTTTACCGGTAAAAAACAAATACAGCTAAATATTCAGCTCAGAAAAAAAGATAAAGAATTACAGGTAATTAATATTACCGATAAATCATCCGCCGAAGCTGGAATTACCAAAATAAGCCCCAAAATTATAAACAGTATCCCGCAAGTTTCAGGCAACAGTATTCAAAGCATGATAAAAAGTTTACCCGGAGTAGCTTCCGTTAATGAAATGAGCAGTAGCTATTCGGTTCGTGGTGGAAATTTTGATGAGAATTTGGTGTACATAAATGGTTTTGAGGTTTTTCGTCCGGTACTTGTACAAGCCGGCAAACAAGAAGGTTTGGATATGGCTAATGCCGATTTGGTTTCTTCTGTAAATTTTTCGGCAGGTGGGTTTGCTGCCCGCTACGGTGATAAAATGTCTTCGGTTTTGGATATTAAATATAAACAGCCCGGCACATTTAAAGCAAGTACAAATATTGGATTACTTGGTGCATCAGGACATCTTGAAGGAAGTTCAAAAAACACAAAATTTACTTATTTGGCAGGCGTTCGTTATAAGAATTCGCAATACCTACTCAATAGTTTGGAAACAAAAGGTGAGTATAAACCTAATTTTTTCGATATTCAAAGTAATTTTGAATACCGTATTTCCGAAAAATGGTCATTGGCTTTACTTACGTATTTTGCAAACAATAATTATTTATTCTACCCTGAGGATAGAAGTACTTCTTTCGGGACTACAAAAGATGCGGTAAACTTGTATGTTGATTTTGAAGGCGGAGAAAAAGACCGTTTTACATCGGCACTTGGCGGACTAAGCGTAAAATACCAAGCAAGCAAGCTTTTAAACATGGAGCTGAAAACATCGGCGTATGCCGATTACGAAGAACTAAAATACGATATTAAAGGAAGATACTCACTAAATGAACTGGATAAACAAATCGGTTCGGAAACTTTTGGCGACAGTATTTTAAATCTCGGTATCGGGAGTTTTATTAAACATGCCCGTAATTATTTTGAAGCGCAAATATACAATGTACAATACAAATTGAATTATCGTGTAAATAATCATCAAATTCAATTGGGTTTAAAATATCAAAACGAACAAATCAAGGATCAAATTAATGAATGGAAGATGAAGGATTCTGCCGGATACTCCATTCCTTATACCGGAAATCAAATCGTACTGTCAAGTGCCTACCGTTCTGCAAATCAAATAAAATCAAACCGTTATTTTGCATATATACAAGCAAATTATCACGGAAATGGTGCGCTACGCTGGAATATGGAGTATGGTTTGCGTTGGCAGTTTTGGGATTTTAACAAAAAAACGCTTATCAGCCCCCGGATTGCCGGCGGTTTTTATCCGGCATCAAACCAAAAGTTATATTTAAGATTTAGTAGCGGAATTTATTATCAATCATTATTTTATAAAGAAATTATTAATTACAAAGGCGATATTTTTAAAGATATAAACTCACCGCGCTCTATTCATTTTTCAATATCGGGCGATTATGATTTTTCAATGTTCAACCGCCCCTTTCATTTTAAAACCGAGTTTTATTATAAGTTGATAGACCATATAATTCCATACAATATTGATAATATACGTATTTTATATTATCCAGAAAAAACAGGAAGCGGTTTTGTAAGTGGTGCTGATTTTCGTTTAAACGGTGAATTTGTTCCCGGAGTAGATTCATGGCTCAGTTTTTCTTTAATGAAATCAAGAATGAGTGTTGAGAATGATACCATTGGCGAACAGCCATTTCCAAACGATCATCCGGTAAATATCAGCTTATTTTTTCAAGATTATATTCCCGGAAACGATCGTTTTCGCGCAAACTTGGCTTTGAACTATTTAAGCGGATTACCTTTTGGGCCTCCGCTTGAAGATACCTATTATGCACCTTTGCGTATGCCTGCATATTTTCGTGTTGATATTGGCTTCTCTGCCGAACTAAAAAAAGAATCGGAACAAAATAAATCGGCTTTTTTAAACAAATTTCGATATTTTCGTTTGGGTTTAGATGTGTTTAATCTTTTGGGAATAAACAATACTATTTCCTATAACTGGATAACGGTTGTGCCTAATTCATCAAATCTTGGTGGTTTACAAGCCACAGAGTTTGCCGTACCAAATTATTTAAGCAATCGCAGGGTAAATTTGAGCTTAACAATCGGGTTTTGAAAATTGGTATAACTTGTCTGATTATCGGCGGATTGGTATCAAGTTGTTAAAGAGTATTATCTAAGACAAAGTATAACAATTAGTTATAATTACAGTGTTGATGCCTTTAGTGTTTTCTGATATAATTTAATCGTAATAAAACCGTAAACAGGCTGAAAGCCTAATCCTATTCTAACCCAACGGCAACGCCTTGGGATATGTATGAAACAGATAAATTAAATACGCACTGTAAGTGCAACTAATCTACCCTTTCAGGGTGCTATTTACTGGTTTTTGGTTAACCCCAAGGCGTTGCCATTGGGCTAAATTGATTAAGGCTTTCAGCCTTTTAAAAATTAATTTCACTTAAGCATTTCAAACTAATCGATAAATCACTTTAATACAGTACATTAATACCAATTCACTAATTAAAGCCCCATTTTTCTGAAGAAACGTTTTAGCTTATAGCTTTTGGTACCTACCCAACCGGTACTTAATGGTAGAGGTACATGGAACGATACGTTTACAAAAAACATATTATCGTTTTGTTCTGCATAAGGTTTTATATTCAAGTCCGGATTAATATATTCTTTATTAAAAAAGCTGCCCGGATAATAAACCAGTGCAACATTTAAAACCATCCAGTTAAAACCTGCAAAAAATCCCATGGAAGTTTTTTGAAATTCATTCGCATCTAATTTTGTAGCGGAAGGTGTATTTAGCCAACTTGGTTTCTGAACGGATTTCATGCTAATATTATAATTAAATTGCGTACCCAAAAAGAAATAACGCTGATCGTCGTAAAATTTCTTACCTATTTTAACCCCCAAAGGAATACCAACCGAATTTAAACGATGTTGTTCAACCATGCTGTAAACACCATTAACGGTTTCGTATTTAGCAGCCACACCAAAATTATTATATTCAATACCGGTATAAACACCCGCCATATCATTGGTAAAATCAAAATGATAATACAATGCACCGCTAAATCCCGGAATAAAACCAAGATAAGAATCGGAAGGGGTTAATTGCATATCGCCATAAGGTGTATTCAAATATTTGTTTGCATTAAAACCGGGTTGCCCGCTAAAACCTTGGCTATATCCTAACTTTATGGAAAAATAGCGATATTCGTTTTTTTGTGCATAATTTTGAATGCCTAAAAATAAAAGGACTATGATAAAAATATATTTCTTCATTTTTTTAATTATTAATATTTTTTATTAGGTCTTATTTTGCTCCTGCTTCCCAAGGTTGGTATCTCCACATGTCTTTTTGCGCCCGGTTTGTAGAATCAGGGCAAATACCAAATCCAACATAACCGACATTAAAGGTTTGTCCGCTAAAGCCTGATGCACGAGTTACCGGTTTAACATAACTATTCGCATCGGCATTCTCCGGCTTACGCTCATGATAATCTCTGATTTTAATCCAACGGTCATTAAAGGGGTCGTAACGATAAAAATCACTGAAAAGCTGCCCTGTGTAGCTACCTCCATCCGGATTTCCATCAATATTATCACCGGAACCCACATATCCTTGCGAACCGATAACAAAAGCAACAGCATTAGCTCGTGGTTCTCCCGGGAAATCAGCTTTTTTAGCCCAAGAGCCAGCCTTTGGATTAGTAGAGTTAGGTGTAAACTCCCAGAAATCTTTTAAAAAAATTCCTGTTCTATCATCGTTATGATCTTTACCTAAACCAAAATAGCCTTTGCCGTTAATTGAAAAAGCAATTGCTCCAACACGCACAGTAGAAGGGTTATTTGCTAATAAAGTTTCCCAAGCGTGTAATTCATCTTTTTCATAATCAGCAGCAGGGTTAAACACTACCCAGTTGTTTGTAGGTGCAACATTTGACCCAGTACCAATATAAGCATAAGAGTTGATAGTAAAAACGACAGCTCTGCTTTTTAAAGAAGTCTCTACTGATGTTCGCCAAACACTACCATCTTCTAAATCCAATATTTTTAGTACATTTGATTTATAATCTCTTAAATCACTGCCTTCAAAATCGGCTAATCCTACAAATATAGAGCGAGTATATTCTCCCTGTGGTGCATTTTTCTTCTGCCAAACTAAAGCAAAACCAATACCATCAGTAAAAGCAGCCCTACTATCTCTAGAAACAGGCAAATAAGTAATAGGAACATCAGTAAAGTGATCCCACGTATTATTTACCGGATCATACATCTGTAAATCTTGTGCTAACTGCTTTTGTCCGAAATTTCCGGTTCCAAAAAATATAGTATCGCCTAAATTAAATGAAATTGCATCAAAACGTGCTGTTTGCGGCTTGGAATTACCTTCCTGAATAAACCACTCATCAATGGCAGGCAATG
>JALSLF010000578.1 GCA_026988445.1 Bacteroidales bacterium | reverse complement strand
AATGGCAATTCCGAACAAATAATAAATTAAATTTTCCATAGTATCTGTTTAATTAAATGCTTTTCTATTGTTTAAAACCTAAATTAAAATATAAAAGTAAATAAATTGTTACATAAAAACAATTACAGATGTATAAAAATATAATTTGTACAACTTAGAGTATTATCTTAATATACTTTTGTATAGTGCAATATACCAAAAAAATAGAAAATTTGAATAGTATGAAATAAGCCCTGTAAACAAGACATGCTAAGATTAAAATTATTTTAAAAAAAACTCAGAAAAATCTGTTAACAAGTCATTAAAAGTTAAGAAGAGAATTTTAAATCTGAAATTATTTAAAAAGATGATTATGCGTGGCGTATTAAATTTTTTTGAATGTTGCTATTTGACTATTTTTGTAAAAAACCAAAAAATATAATTTAATGAGTGAAATAAAAGAGTATATCGAAGCCCATAAAGAGCGTTTTTTAGAAGAATTATTCGGATTGATTCGTATCCCATCCATTAGTTCCTTACAAGAGCATAAAGAGGATATGTATAAAGCGGCTGAATATTGGAAAAATGCATTACTAAAAGCCGGTGCTGACAAAGCGGAAGTAATGGAAACCAAAGGAAATCCGGTATGCTATGGTGAAAAAATTATAAATCCTGATTTGCCTACTGTTTTAGTGTACGGACATATGGATGTAATGCCGGTAGATCCAATTGATCTATGGGAAACTAATCCTTTTGAACCGGTTATTAAAGACGGTAAAATTTATGCGCGTGGGGCAGATGATGATAAAGGTCAGGCTTTTATGCACGCAAAAGCCTTTGAAACTTTAATTCAAACAGGAAATTTAAAATGCAATGTAAAATTTATGATTGAAGGAGAAGAAGAAATCGGTTCTCCCAATCTTGCAGCCTTTTGCGAGCAAAATAAAGAGATGTTAAAAGCAGATATTATTTTAGTTTCCGACACAGGCTTAATTGCCAAAGATGTACCGTCAATTACTACCGGTTTACGTGGATTAAGTTTTATGGAAATTGAACTAACAGGACCTAATCGAGATTTACATTCAGGCTTGTTTGGAGGTGCAGTAGCTAATCCGGCAAATGTTTTAAGTAAAATGATTGCATCATTAATTGATGATGATGGTAAAATTACTATTCCCGGATTTTATGACGATGTGTTGGAAGTGAGTGAAGAGGAACGCAAAGAAATGGCAAAAGCACCTTTTGATATAGAAAAATATAAAAAGGGTATAGGTGTGGATGAACTTGCCGGAGAAAAAGGCTACTCAACAAATGAACGCACAGGAATCAGACCTTCATTAGATGTTAACGGTATCTGGAGCGGCTATACCGGTGAAGGGGCAAAAACCGTTTTACCTTCAAAAGCACATGCAAAAATATCGATGCGCTTGGTTCCAAATCAAGACCACAAAAAAATAAGCCGGCTTTTTGAAAAACACATTAAAAATATTGCTCCGCCGACTGTAAAGGTAAAAGTTACCGCATTGCATGGCGGACAAGGATATGTGTCGCCTATTGATATGCCTGCTTATAAAGCTGCTGAAAAAGCTTATGAAGAAGTTTACGGGAAAAAACCTATACCTGTGCGTAGTGGTGGAAGCATACCGATTATTTCAACTTTTGAACAAGTTCTGGGAATAAAATCTATTTTAATGGGTTTTGGCTTAGAAGAAGATGCAATTCATGCACCAAACGAAAATTATCCTTTAGAAAATTTTTATAAGGGGATTGAAACGATTGTTGCCTTTTATAAATATTTTTCCGGTGATAATTCTTAAAATTGCCGGTAGAACCTATTTTTTATCTATGAAAGCAAATCAATATCCCTTTTTTTTAGTACCGAAAGGTCTATATTAAGACAGGCCAATATTCCTGAGGTCTGTCTTATTTTTTTTAATATTTGTTCCAATTCGTATTTTGTAAATTCGCCTTCAATCTTAAGCAAATAATCAATAGTATTTAATTTTTTAATCAAAATACCTTTTTGACTTTTATTTTCTATTAAGCTAAAAATAGCGGTATCGTTTTCATGCTGATAAACTGAAAATGCTATATCCGAATCCTTTTCGTTCATTTCGTCAAGTCGGTGAAAATCAAAATTCAACTCTTGATTTAATAGCCAGCTAATTTTGTGCATACTCAGCTTACTACTTATTCCCAGTAGCTTAAACTCTTGACTCTCACTTAAACGAATGATTTTTTCTTTCAATTTTCAGTAATGCTAAAATTTTAGCACCAAATTTACATATTTTTTTTAGAAAGAATGCAATAAGTAGTCAATTGCATTTTTTGCAGCATTTTGTTCCGCTTCTTTTTTTGAGTGTCCCGTTCCTTTGCCAATTTCCACATCATCATAAATTACAATAGAAACAAAACATTTTGGAGCATTTTCATCATCTTCAGAAATGAATACTACTTTTTTCTTAATTTTTTGCGACCATTCAATTAATTGGCTTTTATAATTAAGGTTTAAATCTTCTAAATCATCAAAATCAATAAAACGCTCAAGAATTCTTGTTTTAACAAATTTATAAGTTCGGTAATATCCTTGATCTAAGTATATTGCACCAATTAGCGCTTCAAAAGCATCTTCATGAATTTTACCGGTACTTTTAGTAATACCCTTTTGAACAATAAACTCATTAAGATGCGTAAGTCGTGCCAGCTCTTTAAGTTTTTCACCATTTACAATTTTAGAGCGCATTTCGGTAAGAAAACCTTCTTTTTCTGCCGGATATTTATGGTATAAAAAGTCGCTGATAACAGCATCTAGTATGGAATCGCCAAGGAATTCAAGACGTTCGTTATTAATGCGTTTTCCATTAATATTTTTGGTTGCAGAACGGTGGGTAAATGCAATTTTATACAATTGCAAGTTTTTCGGATAAAAGCCAAGAATCTCCCGAAGAGATTTCAGGAGATCCCGCTCTTTATGAAATAATATTTTAATTATCGGGAAAATCCGAAGCACAAATTTTAAATATTATATTTTTTGAAAATAACGGATGCATTATGACCACCAAAACCAAAAGTGTTACTTAAAGCAGCATTCACTTCTCGTTTTTTAGCCCTATTGAAGGTAAAATCAAGTTTACTATCAATTCGTTCATCAAAATTAAACTGATTAATCGTAGGTGGAATTATTCCGTACTGAATGGCAAAAATAGAAGCAATTGCTTCAACAGCTCCTGCCGCACCCAGTAAGTGCCCGGTCATAGATTTGGTTGCACTAATACTTAACTTATAAGCATGCTCACCAAAAACTGCTTTAATAGCTAATGGTTCTGCAATATCTCCTAATGGGGTAGAAGTGCCATGTACATTGATATAATCAATTTCCTCAGGTTTCATACCTGCATCTTCTAATGCATTATTCATTACTAAAATTGCACCTTTACCTTCGGGGTGAGGAGCTGTTAAATGATGTGCATCAGCAGATAAACCTGCACCAACTAATTCAGCATATATTTTGGCACCACGTTTTTTAGCGTGTTCATATTCTTCAAGAATAAGTGCACCGCCACCATCACCCATCACAAAACCATCTCTATCCCTATCAAAAGGACGCGAAGCAGTTTTAGGGTCATCGTTTCGTACCGAAATTGCACGCATTGCATTAAATCCGGCAACACCGGCTTCGTTTACTGAGGCTTCCGAACCTCCTGTAACCATCGCATCTGCTTTTCCTAAACGGATATAATTAAATGCGTCAATTATCGCATTAGTAGCCGATGCACAGGCTGATACAGTTGTGAAGTTGGGTCCTCTATATCCATATTTCATCGAAATATGTCCGGCGGCAATATCAGAAATCATTTTAGGTATGAAGAACGGATTAAATTTAGGAATTTCATCCGTTTTTACATAGTTTTTTACTTCTTGGGTTAGTGTATCAATTCCACCAATCCCGGAGCCCCAAATAACACCAATGCGGTCTTTGTTTAAACGCTCTTGATGTAAGTCAGCATCTTTAATAGCTTCATCAGCGGCTATTAAAGCAAATTGAGCAAACAAATCAAGCTTACGAGCTTCTTTGCGCTCAAAATAATCCGTAGGATTATAGTCTTTTACTTCGCAAGCAAATTTTGTTTTAAAATTTGTTGCATCGAAACGAGTAATCGGAGCTGCTCCGCTTACTCCATTCTTTAATCCTTCCCAAAATTCTTGGGCATTTTTTCCAAGAGGGGTAATTGCTCCAACTCCGGTAACAACAACTCGTTTTAATTCCATAAAACAGTATTTTAAGCTTTGTGGAAGATATAAGAAAATAAAAAAACAGGGAGCTAACACAAGATATGCAGCTCCACCTTAGACCTAGTAAAAAACTATTTTACGTTTGCTTCAATATACTTAACTGCGTCTCCAACAGTCGCAATAGTTTCCGCCTGATCATCAGGAATAGCAATGTTGAATTCCTTTTCAAATTCCATGATCAACTCTACAGTGTCAAGAGAATCGGCACCTAGATCATTAGTAAAGCTTGCTGATTCAGTTACTTCGTTTTCATCAACACCTAACTTGTCTACAATAATAGCTTTCACTCTTGATGCAATGTCTGACATAATTCTAAAAATTTAGTTAATAAAATAATTAATTCTTGTTTTGAATTTGCAAAGAAAAATAAATTAAATGAAAAAAAAAATTAAATGATAAAAATTAATACATTTTTCAATTAATTTGACTTATAATTAATGACCCCCACGGGACTCGAACCCATATCGTCAGAACCGGAATCTGATATTCTATCCAATTGAACTAGGGGGCCCTTTTTTATTTTGCCGTTTGCAAAATTATAAAAATCCACTGCTTTTTACAATTTAATTTAACATTTAGAAAAGAATAAATATTTTTTTTCAATAATGTTCGTTTTGTGAAATTTTTAATTAATTGAATATAAGCTTATTGTAAATTTATTGTGCGTGTTGTACCCTGATATACAGTGTCCTATACTTTCATTTGTTCCCTGTGAAAACAAATAAATGTATAACATATTGTTTACTAGTATATAAAGTTTTTTTTATTAAATTTCTACAAAAAAATGTGTAAAATCATTACCACCGCATAAATTTTTTTTGTATATTTGGATAAGAAATCGGAACCAAGCTTTGGATAGTTATTATAGACTATAATTTATTAATGAGAATGGTTTCCGAAATCTAAAATTCAAAATAAAGAGGCTTTCTAAAAAACAATTATCGGTTCAAAAAAAGATTCTTTTTTAAAAAAACGTATTTATTTATTGTTGAACCTCGAAACCGGTAACACAGATTTTTAGAAATCCTCTTTTTTCTATTCTTAAAACTCAATCAAATTGAGAAAAAATTAAATTACTCAATAGTATTTTTCCCGTAAATGATTACAGAAAAATTAGTCATAGAAATTGCCGGTCTTACCATTATGGAGCCTATGGCTACTTTTACCGATTTATGGGTCAGCACCGCTTGTTTCGTGTCCTTATACCTCTTACATAAAAGAAAAGACCTCAAAGGAAGAATGTACACCATGTTTAAGTGGCACTTTTTTACTATGGGAATTGCTACTTTACTTGGAGGATTATTGGGGCATGCATTTTTATATGCAGTTAATGTATATTGGAAACTTCCGGGCTGGATTATAAGTATGATTTCAGTTTCATTAATGGAGCGTGCATTTATTGCTCATGCAGTTCAAGAAGTAAACCTAAAAACACGCAAAATATTCAAATGGGCAAATAATATTGAACTAATCACTTTTATTAGTATTGCCGTATATACACTCGATTTTCATTTTGTCGAATTTCATTCTGCATTTGGTTTTACCTTTGTAGCACTTCCCCTTCAAATATTTATGTATCTGAAAACCAAAGATCCCGGCAGTAAATTCTTTTTTATTGCCGTAGCAATAGGTTTGGTCGATGCCGTAATTTTTGCCCTGCAAATATCCATTCATCCGTGGTTTAACTATCTTGCTCTTTGTCATGCACTCATGACCATTATTGTAATTTATCTGTACAAAACAGCCGTAAGCTTAAAATATAAGCCCCAAAAAACTGTTTCTTAACATCTTCATTATACTAAATCATCAGCTATATTTGCACAATTTTAAATAAAATTTATGCAATGAATACATACGTTGATTTGGTTACCCGTTATCCCATTTACAGTGCTATGGTGCAATTTGCCATACTGGGCACACTGGGCGATATAATCTCAAAATGGATGCAGCAAGGCAAGATTTTTCTGCCCTATAAGTGGAATATTATTTTGCTGAAAATGATTGAATGGGCAATAATAGCGCTTACTATTAAATATGCATTTGTAGGTTTCAAAGCATTTGTAAGCGGTTTAGAAAATCATCATTTAATTCCTCAACTCGGAAAATTCGGTCGTGCTTTTGCCGTATCTGCCAGCATGAACCTTCAATACGGTTTGTTTCTGGTTATATTTCACCGTTTTTTAGACAATCTTATTGCGTGCCAGAACACTTGGAAAAATATTAACAAAAGCATGTTTTCATTGGTATGGTTTTGGATACCGGCGCATACCGTAACTTTTATGCTCCCGCGCCCATATCAAATTGGTTTAGCCGCCGTTTGGTCGGTAGTTTTAGGAATAATACTTGGTTTTTATAACAAATCAAAAAATTAGTTGGGCGGCTACGGGCTTTACGCTTATAGTCCCGATGATGAAAAATAACAAAACTATAAAATTTAAAGGAGCTCATTTCAATCGCTCTTTTAATTTTAGTTTTGTATATTTTTCACTATCGGGAGCTATCCGCTTCAATCCCTGCCGCAGCACACACAAACCGGTCAGTGTGCTTTTGCTTCTGAAAGTGTTTAACAGCTTACCGTAAATAAAAAATCAAAAATTTTTAACCGGTGTTCGTTATTCGTTATTCTGAAAAAAAATGATTAACTCATCCGACAACAGGCAGATTGAATAATATAACCGC
>JALSLF010000577.1 GCA_026988445.1 Bacteroidales bacterium | reverse complement strand
TGCTTTTGTTTTTCCGAAAACAGGGTCGATAAAACTTCCTAATAAACCACTTGCTACTTTGCTTGAAAGCACTGAATCATCTTTATAAGTATATGCTTCAATAGCAATAGTATCAAACGATTCTAACTTAATTAATACATCATCAGGTATAATTCCAATACCTGCATCTGTGGGGTCGGTACAACCAAAAAAAAATGCTGAAACCCAAATAAATGTTACAGCAATAGTAATAAATATATTTTTTTTATTCATTTCTTATTTTTTTATTCTAAAAAAATTTTATAAAACTCATTATAGGCATCAATATACTCTTCCTGGGTTTTATAATCTAGAACGGGCTTTTTACTGTTTTTTATATAATCTTCTACCTCTTTATTAATATTTTCACTACCAAAAACAATTCCATCGGCAAAATTTATGGCTAATTTATTCATATTCACATAATCAGCTTCATTAACAACACGCGTGTCTTCTGCTGCAATTCCGTTCATTTTCATTTTTTTACGAAAACCGGTATTCAGTGTTCCTGTAAAATCATCATTATAAGCAGAATAAATTACTTTTGAATTTTCGAATAAAGGATCGTTTTTGTATGCTTTTTTTATGTATAAGGGTATTAATGAAGTAAACCAACCATGACAATGAATTAAATCGGGTGCCCACCTAAGTTTTTTTACGGTTTCCAATACGCCTCTGGCAAAAAATATGGCTCGCTCATCATTATCTTTGTAAAAATTACCTTCTGCATCGGTAAACATACTTTTACGTTCAAAATAATCTTCGTTATCAATAAAATATACCTGCATACGTGCAGACTGAATGGATGCTACTTTAATAATCAGGGAGTGGTCTGTATCATCAATGATAATATTCATCCCTGAAAGTCTGATTACTTCGTGCAATTGGTTTCTTCGCTCATTTACAAGTCCGAACTTGGGCATAAATGCTCTGATTTCTCTTCCTTTTTCTTGTATTCCTTGTGGTAAGTACCTTCCGATATGCGACATTTCTGTTTCAGGCAGATAAGGCGTTATCTCCTGTGAGATAAATAAAACTTTTTTCTTTTCCATTCGATGAATTTAATATCCTATGGTAACAAGTTGCAAAATTAGTAAAAATTAGCGAATTTTTCAATTTATTTTGTTAAAATGAGTTAATTGGCAGTCTTTATTAAGTTCCTAAGATTTATTTACAATTGGTGAATATTGTACAATACTCGAATTATATTCATTGCATTTTTAATATATAGTGATAATTTTGTTACTTTGTATTTTATATTGATTATTGATAAGATGGAAGTTTTTGAAAAAGCCGATACTGTTAGCAAGTTTATTGATAAATTAAAAGCCGAAGGAAAGAAAATAGGCTTTGTCCCTACTATGGGTGCATTGCATCGGGGGCATTTGTCATTGATTGAAGCTGCTCGAAAAGACAATGATATAGTAGTTGCCAGTATTTTTGTTAATCCGACACAGTTTAATAACCCGAATGATTTAAAAAACTATCCGCGCAATTTGGATAGAGATTTAAAACTTTTGGAAGATAATAACTGTGATTTAGTTTTTACTCCTTCTGTTTTGGAAATTTATCCTGATGAAAATTCAAAAAAATCGGAATATCATTTTGGGAAAATTGTTGAAGTAATGGAAGGTAAGTTTCGTCCCGGACATTTTGATGGTGTGGCAAATGTTGTTAGCCGCTTATTCAAAATTATTAAACCCGATAATGCATATTTCGGGCAAAAAGATTTTCAACAATACATACTCATTAAAACTCTTGCCGATAAATATTTATCCGATTTGCATATTCAAGTACACCGCTGTCCGATAATCAGGGAAAAAGACGGCTTGGCAATGAGTTCGAGAAATGTTTTATTAAACCCGGAGCAACGAAAAAGTTCGGCTTTGATAGCTAAAACATTGTTTTGGGCAAAAGATAATTATCAAAAATATACCGTTGATGAACTTAAAAAACAGATTGCCGATAAAATAAATGCTGATAAAAATCTAAAAATTGAGTATATTGAATTTGTTAGCGACCCTGAACTTGATGAAATTTCAAATTGGGATTCTGAACAAAAAATTGTTGCATGTATTGCCGTGCAAGTTGGAGATGTACGGTTAATTGATAATATCTATTTAAGTTTAAGTTAAAAAGTTTTAATTTCTAAATATAAGGAAATGAATATTGAGCTTGTAAAATCAAAAATTCATAAAGTTTCGGTAACCGAAGCCAACTTACAATATGTTGGTAGTATTACTATTGACGAAGATTTGATGGATGCCGCCAACATTATCGAAAATGAAAAAGTGCAAATTGTGAATGTAAATAATGGTGAGCGTTTAGAAACTTATGTAATTAAGGGTGAGCGTGGTTCCGGAATGATTTGTTTAAACGGACCTGCAGCACGCCGTGTAGCAGTGGGTGATGTGATTATTATTATTTCTTATGCCTGTATGGATTTTGAAGAAGCCAAAAATTTTAAACCCCGCTTGGTTTTTCCTGATACTGAAACAAACAGGCTGATTGATTAATTATTTTTTCTTTAAATAATTGATTTAACTATATGTAAGCTTGTGTTAAATTTAACGAACTATTGAATTTTATGGATAAATTAATAAACGTCAAAAACAAAATAGAGACAGATAAAGCTGAATTATTGAGAAAATTGAATATTTACCGTTTTCAAGATAAAAAAATTGTTTTTACCAATGGTTGTTTTGATATTTTGCATCGCGGACATGTAGAGTATCTGGCTCAAGCCGCAAATTTAGGCAATGTACTGATTATTGGCTTAAACTCTGATAATTCGGTAAAAAGACTGAAAGGCGAAAATCGTCCGGTGCAAGATGAGGAAGGACGTGCAGTTGTGTTGGCTTCTTTGGCTTTTGTTACCCATGTTGTTTTGTTTGATGAAGATACTCCTTATGAACTTATTAATGAAATAAAACCGGATATTTTGGTTAAAGGCTCTGATTATAAGGAAGATGAAATTGTGGGTGCAGATATTGTGAAAGCAGCCGGAGGAAAAGTTGTTACTATCGACTTTATTGAAGGTTACTCTACGAGTAAAATTTTAGAAAAGGCTTGTGAATAAAATAATTGCTAATTACTTGTTTAATTACCGGCGGATTGGACAATTGGTGTATTCGTTAATTAATAACTACTTGTTTTTTCCAATAAATTAACACCTAAATTTTTAAAATGGCTAAAGTAAAAAGCTTATATGTTTGTCAATCCTGTGGAGCAACATCGCCTAAATGGGTTGGGAAATGTCCGGCTTGTGGCGAATGGAATACCTATGAAGAAGAGCTACAAACAAAAACTAAGGGTAAATATGGCTCAAGCATTGAAGATGTTTATGTGAAAAGTAAACCTGTAGCAATTTCGGAAATATCTGCCGAGAATGAACCGCGAATTGATTTATTAAATAAGGAATTTAATCGTGTGTTGGGTGGTGGTTTGGTTCCCGGTTCATTGGTTTTGATTGGTGGCGAGCCCGGAATAGGAAAATCTACCTTGATATTACAAGTGGCTCTACATCTGAAAAAATATAAAACACTTTATGTATCGGGCGAAGAAAGTGCTCAGCAAATTAAGCTACGTGCCGACCGCATTTACAAAGGCGAAACATCATGTTATGTACTGAGCGAAACACTTTTAGAAAACATTTTTACACATATTAAAGCCGAAAAACCGGATATTTTAGTATTTGACTCAATTCAAACCATTTATACCGAGCGTATTGAATCAACACCGGGTACGGTTTCGCAAATTCGTGAATGTACTACTCAAATATTGCAGTTTGCCAAAACTCATGCTGTACCGGTTTTATTGGTAGGGCACATTACCAAAGAAGGAAGCCTTGCCGGTCCGAAAGTTCTGGAACACATGGTGGATACTGTTTTACAATTTGAAGGCGATAAAAATAACTTATACCGTATATTGCGTGCTGCGAAAAATCGTTTTGGTTCTACCTCGGAATTAGGGATTTTTGAAATGGTGCAAAACGGTTTGCGCGAGGTAAGTAATCCGAGTGAATTGCTCTTGTCTGAACATCATGAAAACTTAAGCGGGATATGTATTTCGGCAAGTGTTGAAGGAATGCGCCCTTTTATGATTGAAGTTCAGGCACTTGTAAGTAGTGCGGCATATGGTACTCCACAGCGTTCATCTACCGGCTATAATATTCGCCGTTTAAATATGCTGCTTGCAGTTTTGGAAAAGCGTGCAGGTTTTAAATTATCGGTAAAAGATGTATTTTTAAATATTACCGGCGGTATTAAAGTAGATGATCCGGCTTTTGATTTAGCGGTAATTGTGGCGGTACTTTCTTCTGATTTGGATTTAGCCGTTCCCAAAGATACTTGTTTTGCCGGTGAAATAGGACTGTCGGGTGAAATTCGTTCGGTTCAGCGTATTGAGCAACGAATTGCTGAGGCAGAAAAATTAGGTTTTAAACGATTTTTTGTGTCAAAGTACACTAAGCTTGATAATACAAAGAAATACAATATTCAGATTGTTTCGGTAGGAAAAATCGGTGATGTGTTGAAGGCTTTGTTTGCATAGCCATAATGCTTTACTCTTTAAAAATATCGTCCACATTGATTTTTAAATCGGGAAAAATATCAGGGCTAATTATATCTCCTTTGACAAAACTACCTTTTAGTTCATATTTTTTACTAAGAAGAACAAATTTTTGAATAACTTTTTCCGAAGGAAAGACAATCCAGTATTCTTTAACTCCGAAATTTTGGTAAAGTTCATATTTTTCACTTAAATCACGCTTACTTGAAGCAGGCGATAAAATTTCAATAATCAAATCGGGCGCACCAAGACAACCTCTATCGTCTAATTTTGATAAATCACAAATTACGGATATATCAGGTTGCACTACGTTGATGATTTCTTTATCACTTGTTTTATCTTTTTCAATTAACCGCACATCAAAGGGAGCATGATAAACTTTACATTTTTTCTTTCTTAAATAATTTGATATATCTCTGTGTAAATATGAAGATATTTCTTGATGTATTCTTCTCGGAGCCGGTGTCATTATTTTAACAAAACCGTTAATGAGTTCACGGCGTTTATCATCTAACCAAGTCAGATAATCGGCATAGGTATATTTTTTATTCAAATCAAGTTGCAGTTCCATAATACTTATTCTTTAAAGATATCATCCACATTGATTTTTAAATCGGGAAAAAGATTAGGGCTAATTATATCGCTTTCAACAAAACTACCTTTTAATTCATATTTTCCTTTCACAAGAACAAATTGTTGAATAACTTTTTCCGAAGGAAAGACAATCCAATATTCTTTTACCCCGAAATTTTGGTAAAGTTCATATTTTTCACTTAAATCACGCTTACTTGAAGCAGGCGATAAAATTTCAATAATTAAATCAGGAGCACCCAAACAACCTCTATCATCTAACTTTGATAAATCGCAAATTACGGAAATATCGGGTTGGACTACGTTAATGATTTCTTTATCGCTTGTTTTATTTTTTTCAACAAGGCGAACATCAAAAGGTGCGTGATATATTTGACATCCATATTTTTCTATTATAGTTATGGTATCCAATATTTTTTTTGAAATTCGCTGATGTATTCTTCTTGGAGCCGGTGTCATCATTTTAATAAAGCCGTTGATAAGTTCACGACGTTTATCGTCTAACCAAGTCAGATAATCGGCATAGGTATATTTTTTATTCAAATCAAGTTGCAGTTCCATAATACTTGTAATTTATACAAATATACGAATTTTTTGTGATTATATTTTTACCATATATTGTATCACAAGTTTTTGCTTTTAACAACCATAAGTTTTTCCCGGGTCATTTCATTGATAGAGTAGGGGATACCACCCATTCCGATACCTGAGCTGTCTCTTCCGCCAAAAGGCATCCAATCAACGCGGAAAGCTGTGTGGTCGTTAATCATTACTGCCGTAGCATTTAATTTTTTTACCGTATCCATTGCAATATCAATATTTTTGGTGAAAACAGAGGCTTGAAAATGCACATCTAAACTGTTTGCCGCTTCAATTGCTTTTTCTCTATCGGTGTATGAATAAATACAAACCACAGGTCCAAAAATTTCCAGCTTTGAAACTTTTGCATCCTGAGGTGGATTTAATAAAACCGTAGGTTCATAACAAGTATCTGATATACGGTTGCCGCCGGTTAATAATTCAGCACCTTTATCAAGGGCTTCGTTTACCCATTGTTCTACACGGTCAACTTCACGTGGAGAAATCAATGGACCTACTTCTGTTTTTTCATCCATTTGATTACCAACAAATAGTTTGCTTGCCTTTTGTGCAAAAATCGCAGAAAATTCATCACTAATATCTTCATGAACAAAAACTCGTTGAACAGATACACAAACTTGTCCGGCATGATAAAATCCGCCTTTAATTAATGCCGGTATCATTTCATTAAAATCGGCATCTTTTTCTACAATAACGGGTGCAGAACCACCGTGCTCCAATGCACATCTGGTTCCGGGCGAAAGTTTAGAGCGCAAATACCAACCTACTTTTGATGAACCGATAAATGAAAAATAATTTACTCTTTTATCGGTAACTAATTTTTCGGCTAGTTCATTATTGCAAACAATAACTTGACACCAATTTTGGGGTAAACCGGCTTCTTTTAACAGCTCAACAAAATTTAAACAAGATAAGGGTGTGCTTGATGCAGGTTTTATAATGACCGGACAGCCTGCGGCAATGGCTGTAACCGTTTGATGAACCGTTAAATTTAAAGGATGGTTAAAAGCACTTATAGAAACAACCACACCAATAGGTTCGCGTGTGGTAAAAGCAATTCTATTTTCAGATGCTTTTGTAAGTCCCATAGGTATTTGCTCGCCTTTTATTTGCCCAATGTGTTCTGCTGCCAGCTTTACTCCGTTAATTGCACGCAAAACTTCAACTTTACTATCTTGATAGGGTTTTCCGCCTTCTTGTGCAGCAATTTTTGTGAGTTCCTCAATGCGTGTTTTCATAATTTCTGCGGTACGCTCTAAAATTGCAATACGCTCGTGAGCCGGTATCC
>JALSLF010000576.1 GCA_026988445.1 Bacteroidales bacterium | reverse complement strand
GCACTTCGGGCTTAGGTTCATGAGCTTTTTGTTGTTTATTTCGTTCTTCATGCGTGTTATTTTCTTCATAGTGTGCTTCAAAAACGGCAGGCTCCTCAGGAATATCATCAAAAGTAGTAATATAACCGGCCACTGCCGAAGCAGCAACGGTTGCAGGTGATGCCAAATATACCAATCCTTTACCTTGCTTGCCGGGAAAGTTTCTATTTCCGGTACTTATGGTAATTTCACCTTCGCCGTTCTGTCCCACTTGTCCTGCGGCACAACCGGCACAACCGGCGTTGGACACCAAAGCTCCTGCCTCACGGTAAATTTTAATCAAGCCTTCTTCCAAACATTGATCCCAAATAGTGGTGGTTGTAGGTACAATTTTTAAAACTACACCCGGTGCAACTTGTTTTCCTTTTAATACTTCGGCAACTAAGCGCATATCTTCCATACGTCCGTTGGTACAGCTGCCGATAAAAGCCGAGTCAATTTTTGTTTTTTTAGCTTCAATAATGTTAACCGTATCATGCGGTTTTCCGGGCAATGAAACCATAGGAACAAAAGAAGATAGATCAATATCAAAAATATGCTTATATTCGGCATCCGGGTCGGCTACCACAGCCTCTAATTTTCTTCCTGTAGCTGCACTACAAAAATCCATAATTTCATTGTTGGGCGTAAAAAGTATGATAATTGCCCCCATTTCGGTAGCCATTGAAGCAATCGTAATTCGTTCATCAAGGGTAAATTCATCCACTTCCTCGCCATATATCTCAATGGAATAACCCAAGAGTTCATTTGCACCAAAACGGTGTAAAAGGTTTAAAACAATATCTTTTGCAAACACATTTGCAGGACGTTTACCGTTTAGATTAATTTTTACCGATTTAGGTACTTTAAACCATACCTTACCTTTGTTAAAAGCCACAGCAATATCTTTATCGCCCATTCCTTGCCCAAAAGCCCCAACTGAACCGAGAATATTCGCATGCGAATCGGTGGTTACAGCAGTGGAGCCCGGATATGCCAAACCTTGTTCTATTAGCGTATGGGTGCCGATACCGGCATTTATATCAAAAACTCTAATTCCGTGTTCTCGTGCAAAGACACGACATTTATGTTGATTTATTGCATATTTTTGGTCAGAGCCGGTGGGGTTGGTATCAAAAGTGAAAAATGTTTTTGAAGGATCGTCAATGCTTAAATTATTGTCTAAAATATTTTTAACTACATTGGGACCTCCAAAATCTCGTGCAGCACGTGCATCTATTTCTATATCGACAATATCACCCGGTTTTACTTTATCAAATTTTGAATGATTGGCAATAATTTTTTCAATTAATGTCATCGATTTGTTCATATTAATTCAGATTTGGTTTTTAATGATACAAATGTAATTAATTTTTATTTTGAAAAGCCTTTTATATATGTTTTTCAAGAAAAAAATTTTGCATCTGTAAATTAGGATATTATGTTCAATAATTAGCTAATGTGAAGATTGGGATATTTTTATTATTCGGCACATTCGCCCATTATTAACCAGGTGATTTTTAAAGCAATACTATAATTTAAAGCAATAAAAAATCCGCCAAAAAATTTAGCGGATTTTTTACTAATTTAACCTAATTATTAACCTAAACCTGTTTATGAAAAATGTTTGGTTTAATAACGTAAAAATTAGCTTATTAAGTATATATATTTTACTTACTATTGATAGTTTTACAGTATTTGTTGACCAAACTACTATAGCAATTGACCAAAATAGAAAAAAAACCTAAATTAAGTAACTTTTGCATTACGCATAAGCTTACTTAATAAAGACGGAAAAAATCGTTTTAAATAAATACCCAGTTTTTCTTTTCCTGCTATTACCACTTCTTCTTTTTCTTTAATAACGGCGTGAATAATTTTTTTAGCCAAATAATCCGGTTCCATACCATTATCAGTAGCTTCATCCATAGTGTTTTGAACACTTCCATCGGCAGTTAATGCATTAATTGATACATTGGTACGAATATAGCCCGGGCATATAATTGTAACTTTTATATGCTCTTTCCAAGTTTCATAGCGTAAAGAATCAAAGAAACCATGTAGCGCATGTTTTGAAGCAGCATAAGCAGAACGCAATTTTACACCAACTTTACCGGTAACACTGCTAATTACCACAATATGTCCGTATTTATTTTGCAACATTGAGGGTAAAACCGCTTTGGTTAAAGCTACCGTTCCAAAAAAATTAACGTTCATTATCCGCTTATCTACTTCCAAAGGAGTATCTTTTACCAGCGAACGCTGACTTATACCTCCGTTATTGACTAAAATATCAATTCTTCCGGTTTGTTTCAGCACTTGTTCAACTTTCTGAGGTATTTCATCGTGATTTTCTAAATCTAAGGGCTGAATAAGGATATTTTCAGGATTTTTACAATTATTTTTCACCCTTATTAATTCTTTTTCCCTCCTAGCCGCAATTATTATACGGGCATTCCTTTTGTCAAATTCATATACCAACGATTCACCAATTCCCGATGATGCGCCGGTAATCATAACTACCTTGTTTTTTAAATTCATAGAAATTCTGTCCTAAATTTTAGATTGTACAATAAAATAATTAGGGTATAGTTTTGTATAGAAGGTTTTGATTTGGTAAAAAAAATAAACTGCAATTTTTTAAAAAAATTGTGTTATTTTTTT
>JALSLF010000575.1 GCA_026988445.1 Bacteroidales bacterium | reverse complement strand
AACATCCGTATCTTTTTCATAATCACGCTGTGGCAAAATATCTGTTAAATCAATATATGCCAGAACCTTGCCTGTTTTTAAATCTATTTGAACAATTTTAAAAGTTAAATAGATGTTTGCCCACAAAACTCCCTCAATAATTTCCAGTTCGTTTAGCTTTTTCACAGGACCTTTATTATCATAAACTTCCAGCTTTCCAGTTTCAGTAAATGATACGGGATCCAGAAAATGTAAATTATAAGACCCGTCACTCATAATCAAATTAGTACCATCGTATGTTAAGCCCCAACCTTCAACTGCTTTAGGATAATTAAATTTCATGATTGGGCTAAAACTGTTTTTATCATAAACAAAACCTGTATAAGCCTGATAACTTAGTTGTATGATTCTATCTCCGACAACGGCAATTCCTTCGCCAAAAATTTCTTTAGGCAAGGTATAGGTTTGAATTACCTCACCGGTACCTAATTGTACTTTCCGAAGAGTTGAAGCTCCCCGCAAGCCTGTGGCTTCAAACATATATCCGTTTTCATAAACCAAACCTTGTGTATAAGCCGAACGGTCGTGATGATAAGTATGGATAACTTTATATGTATATTGCTCCGGTACTATATCTGATAATAATGTTATGGAAAACCGTTTACGGTCGTTAAATGATTTGCCGAAAACGCGTACTTCAAAAATATTTTTCCCTGTTTTGGCATTTTTAGAATTCCATTGAACTGTTGCAGGCAATTTTTTTTGTCCGGATAAAAAATGGTTATTTATAAAAAAGCGGACTGAGTCTATAGCAAGCGTATCCTCCTGTTCAATAATAAAGCTTATTTTATCGC
This sequence comes from Bacteroidales bacterium, assembly GCA_026988445.1. Lineage (GTDB taxonomy): Bacteria > Bacteroidota > Bacteroidia > Bacteroidales > NBLH01 > NBLH01. The sequence goes on along the minus strand of JALSLF010000575.1, from coordinate 3,481 downwards.
CAATCGTATATTCTAGTTTTTCATCAGCTGTTTTAAGTGATAATTGAACTGACTTATTTATATTTTCAACTTGTTGCTGAATATTTGACTTAACTTTCTGTGGTTCTTTGTCCGATTGATTTGAACATGAGAAAATAAAAAATAAAATTATAAGTACCGAATATCTGCCGTAATTTGATTTTTGCATATCAATTTGTTTTTTAAACGGCAAAGTTATAATTGATATTTAATTTTCAAAAATTGATTCAGCTTTTCTCTAAAAGTTGCATTTACTAATTGAACTTATGGATTAGCTTTTTAAACCTTTGGGTGTAACCGACCACTCAAGCTTAGATTTAACTTCCAATATCTTCTGCCAATCATCTGTCTCAAATATTATAGATGCAATAGCCGCAGTTGGCATTATAAAGTCAATATTTCCTGATAAATCACTCACTAAATCTTCCCAAACAGGATTATGACCAACAATCAAAACAGTATCATAATTATTGTCAATATTTTTAATTACATCTATTAGCTCATCCATATAACCAAAATAAAAGGCTTTTACAATTTTTATATCTTTATCTAATCCTAAAGTTTCTTTCATTATTAAAGCTGTACTAAGCGCTCTGTTGGCGGGAGAACTTAAAATTATATCCGGTTTCTTTTTCACTTTTTTCAAGTAATCTGCCATTAAAGGCGCTGCTTTTTTCCCTCGATTATTTAGAGGACGTTCTATATCCGGTAGATTATTGCCCCAATCGGATTTTGCATGACGCATAATTAATAAATTCTTCATCAGTTCATTATTAAGGTTTTAAAAATATCCGCATAAATTAATTCTATTTTTGTAACTTTGTACAAAATACAAGCAAATTCTTGTTAAATTTACTAAAAATTTATAAAACAGCAAGTCGTTGCTTATTTTATGCTTAAATACAAGCAATTTATGAAGTTTATGAACGTTACAAATATATCTTAACAAGAGGCTGAAGTTTTACATTATAAGTAATAAATATGTACAGATTTTTACTACTATCCTTTCTTCTGATAGTGAACGGTTCGTTAGTGGCAAATAATGTTCAAATACAGAACGTTGATGTAGTACGGATAGACCGAACAAACAAAATCATTTACATTCAATTTGACTTGAGTGGTGAAAATTCATGGCGTATTCGTGGCGGTGCTGCTAACTGGGATGCAAATTGGGTTTTTATAAAATATCGTTCAGGTACAAGAGACTGGAATCATGCAACGCTAAGTACCGATCGCTCTGTTTATTTATTTCCACCGGAAGTAAGTATCAATCCTGCTATTGATGGAAAAGGAGTTTTTATTTATTCATCCATTTCAGATATTGGACTTATCCCGAGTTACAACTATAAAAATATTGTTTTGGCTTGGAACTATGGTGCAGATGCTTTTGTTGATACTACCAGTAATTTGGAAGTAAAAGTTTTTGCCATTGAAATGGTTTATATCCCACAAGGAGATTATTTACTTGGAGATGGAAGCAGCCCCGGTACTTTTCTCAACTCATCTAATACTCCTGCTTTAATATCTAATACTCCTGTTACAGTATATTGCACTAATACAAGTTATGATGATAGCCAACTTGAAGTAAATGGTGTTCTTGTTGATGGAGACGGTGGTATTGACTCCGATGGAGATAATATAATTGATAATACAACATTTCCTACCGGATACAATGCTTTTTATTGTATGAAATACGAAATATCCCAACAGCAATATGTTGATTTTTTAAATAATATAACAGCAAGCGAAGCAGGCAATCGCTGGGCAATTATAGATTCTGCTCGTAATGATGTTTCTGCGCCTTCTAATTATCCAAACATAAGCACTTCCCGACCCTTTGTAGCCATGAATTGGATTAATTGGTACGATTTAGCAGCATATTTGGATTGGGCAGGCTTACGTCCAATGACAGAATTAGAATTTGAAAAAGCGGCACGAGGCACTGCAAACGCTCTTGCCGATGAGTTTGCTTGGGGAACTACTAATGTTGCCGGTTCAGCATACATCCTTTCTAATATCAATAGTACAAACGAAACTGTGAGCAACCCATCCACTACTGCAGGTAATGCAAACTATGCAAATACACAGGTAGGTGGAACTTTATCAGGTCCTATGCGTTGTGGAGTTTTTGCTCTAAATAATACGAGCAATTCCAGAGAATTTGCAGGGGCTTCGTATTATGGTGTAATGGAATTATCAGGAAATCTATGGGAAATGGTGGTTACATTAGGAGACCCTGAAGGAAGACTATTTGCAGGAACACATGGAGACGGAAAACTGGTAAACAGCAATGCAGACAATAGCGATTGGCCAAATAACGGTACAGGAACTGCTTTAGGTGCCGGCTTTAGAGGTGGCGCATACACCGACAATAACATTCAAATATCATGCAGACAATTTGCTGCATACGGATATTATGCAAGAGATAATAATCAAGGAGGTAGAGGAGTAAGAACTGCTAACTAAAAGTTGAACAGATAGTTAAACAGATTAAATATATTTACGTGTGAAAAAAGTATTGCTTATAATATTATTTGCTATAAATATTTATTTCCCGATAAGTGCACAAAATTTTTTGGGAGGCAATGATGATGGATTCTCTGTTTCCGGAAGGCAAGGAGTTGATGTTTCTGCTTTAAAATATTTCGCTTATATAAAAAATATAACTTCAAGTAACACAGATGGTTATTACGGAATAGACAAAGAAATATTAATTCTGATTGAATATGACCGTAATGTATATGTCAGTAGTGGTACTCCGTTAATAATTTTAGAAACCGGTACAACTAATCGTCCTGCTTATTATATTTCAGGAAGTGGAACAAAAATACTTACTTTTTCATATACTGTTGTTGAAGGAGATAGTGCAGTTGATTTAAGCTATATTAGTAATCAAATAGAGTTATCGGGCGCTCAAATTACCGATGTATTTGGGAATAACGCAACTCTTGATTTGCCATCTAGTGGAACTATCGGTTCATTATCCCAGAATAAAAATATAAATATTGATGGAATAAAACCAATAGGGACTCTTGATTTGGCTTTAGGACAAGCGGATACAACAAATACATCACCCATAAACTATACTCTTAAATTTACAGAACCTGTTACCGGACTTAATATTGATGATTTTTCTTTAAGCGGCTTGGCAGGAGCAAATAGTATTTCGGTAAGTGGTTCCGGTACTGATTATATCATCTCGGTAAGCGGAATGAGTTCTGACGGCAGTGTTGTTTTAGGGCATTTTGCAGCTTCGGTACAAGATACTGCCGGAAATTGGAATGCTTCAACAATAGTTATTAGAAATACGGTTTATTATGATGGTTCCGCACCGGTTGCACAAATAGATATTGCAAATGCACAGGCAGATCCCACAAACACCAGCCCGGTAAATTTCACCATTACATTTTCCGAAGGTGTTAAAAATTTCACTAGTTCAGATATTCAATTAAGCGGTACTGCA
>JALSLF010000574.1 GCA_026988445.1 Bacteroidales bacterium | reverse complement strand
GCTCCTTTTCATTATTTTCAAGCATTTTTTTTAGTGCCTTATCGGTTTCTTCATTTTCAGAGCGTGCAGCCGTACCTTTAATCGGCTGTGAAATAATCTGTTCTGCTCTTTTACATAAAAAACGTTCCGGACTGGCAGACATCAGATAAAACTCATTTTGCTTAAAATATACCGAAAAAGGAGTGGGTGATATTTTATTTAAGCGATTATAAATATCCACTGGTGCAATAGCTGTATCTTCCGAAAAAAACTCCATACAAAAATTGGCTTCATAAATATCCCCTTTTTGAATATGACTTTTAATTTGATTTACGGTTTGCAAATATTTATCCTTATCTATCCGGCTTTTTATTTCAATAAATTGATGCTTAAAAGTTTTTTCTTGATTTTGAAAAGTTTCAATTTCATAAAATAAAGGAGCTACACTTGTTCCACATTCAAATTGAGTTAGATACCCAATATTTAACTTATCGTCTTTAATTAAAAAAATATACTGTGGAATAAAAAAATATAGTCCGGGAAAATTTAAGCCATCGAAATTATCCGAATTCAAATTTTCAATTTCATTTTTTAAATCATAAGAAAAATAGCCGAAAACCCAGTCCTTATTCTCTTTAATAAGTTTGTTTAATTGTTCAAAACAATCCTTTTTACAAGAAGAAACATATTTATACAATCCGGCAGCAGCTACCAAATCATATTTTGCATAAGGGTCATTCACCTTTAATGTATCCTTATTGCTGTTAAGTACAATAAAAGGATTTTTAGTATCGCCCCATTTAATTAACTGATTAATAAACGATTGTTTATCTTTCAAATAAAAATCTATCCATTTTCTCATCTTGCAAAAATAAAAAAGCGTTTCGGAATCCGAAACGCTTTAACAATTCAATTTACCATGAAAAAACTAAATCTTAACGTGTTTTGATAAATATTGGGCTACACCCTCGTGCGATGCATCCATTGCTTCATCTCCGGCATGCCAATCAGCAGGACACACTTCGCCATGCTCTTCAAAATATTGTAAAGCATCTACCATACGTAATGTTTCATCGATACTTCTTCCTAAAGGCATATTATTTACTACCTGATGTTGAACAACACCGTCCTTGTCAATTAGGAAAAGACCGCGATATGCCATTGGTGTGCCGTTAAATACTAACTCACCATTTTCGTTATAATCGTATTCTCCTGCTAAAACATCATAATTTTCAGATATGGTTTTTGCTTGATCAACTACCAAAGGAAATTTAACTCCTTCAATACCACCATCATTAACAGGTGTATTTAACCATTTCCAGTGTGAAAATTGAGAATCTACAGAGCATCCTACTACTGCAACATTTCTTTTTTCAAACTCTTCAATTCTTTGTTGAAAAGCCAATATTTCAGTAGGACATACAAATGTAAAATCAGCAGGATAAAAGAAAAATACTACGTATTTTTTTCCTAAATACTGATCTAATGAAAATGAATCTACCATTTCGCCACCATTAATTACGGCGGGTGCGCTAAATGAAGGCGCTTTTTTTCCGGTTAATACTGCCATTTGTTTATAATTTTAATTATTAATAATTCTTATTTCGTAATTTCAGATGCAAAAGTACGAAATTAAACTTTTACCCGAAAGCAATTCGCTTAAAATCCTTATACATTTAATTTATATCAATATAAATAGAATCTATATTAATTTGTGTTTTTATATTTTGACCTATAGAAAAAAATAAATCTTAAAACTAAATCTAAATAGTAAATATATTTTAAAACATTTGATATTTAAAATCTTATATAAAAGATATAAAGGTCTTTTATTCCTTTGTTGTAAATAAGAGACTACTTATTTCATTAATTACATTTATTATTGCACTAAATTAATTTTAACTAAATATACGAATATGTTAGTAGAAGAAAAAATAATTGTGGAAAAAAATAATGTTATCACATTAACATACGAACTACGAATTAAAGACAAAGCCGGTGAAATGGTTGAAGAAATAACAGAAAGAGCTCCTTTTTCTTTTATCTACGGTAGTGGTGCATTGCTAAAAAAGTTTGAAGAAAAAATTAATTCGCTAAAAGCAGGTGATTCTTTTGAATTTGTTTTAAACAGTCAAGATGCTTATGGAAATTGGGACGAAAACAACATTACCGAAATCCCCATTCAATCATTCACGGTAAACGACCGTATTGATTATGAAATGTTACAAGTTGGTAATATTATCCCTTTACGCGATGAAGCCGGTAATCATTACGATGCAAAAGTTTTATCAGTTGAAAAAGAGGTTGTGAAAATGGATTTTAATCATCCCTTAGCCGGTAAAGAGCTATATTTTTCAGGTAAAATAATGGATATTCGTGAAGCAACCGAAGAAGAGCTTGCACAAGGACATGTTCAAAAAGAAAAACATGAGCACGGCGAAGAAGGTTGCGGATGTGGTTCAGGATGTGGTTGTCATTAAAATTTTAATGCAGAAGATTAAATAAAAACTAACTTTTCTAATTTAAGCGCAAGTTTGTGTTATTAACAATAGCTTCCTAAACTTGCGCTTATCCTTTTTTTACCGGTATAAGTTATTTTTATTAAGCCAAACCGTTCAAATGTTCTTACGAACCCTGTATTCTAAAATTTTGAACGTCCGTAAGGACTTCAAAACGTTTGCTTAGAGTTTCAAAACGTTTATATCCAAGGGCTTCAAAACGTTCAAATGTCCTAAAGGACAATTTGAAGTTTAATAAATTTTTGAACGTCCATAAGGATTTCAAAACGTTTGGGAACAAAGGATTTCAAAACGTTCAAATGTCCTAAAGGACGATTTGAAGTTTTACAATTCGTCGGTATCGGGACAAGTTACACCAATTGCAACAAAATTTAACAAAGTATAGAGCAATATATTTAATTATTTGTCCTACCTTTGCAACTATTCTATAAATATTAATATTTTTTACAATGATTGCAGAAAAAAATAAAGTCGTTTCGATGCGCTACGAATTACGACTAAATGGTAAAGACGGTGATGTTGTTGAAGTTGTTGAGGAAAGCAATCCTTTCAATTTTATATACGGAAACGGTCATTTATTAGAAAAATTTGAAGAAAAAATCAGTGGACTTTCAGCTGATGACACTTTTGAATTTACACTTAGCAGTGATGAAGCTTATGGTGATAGAAATGAAGAAAATATTGCTGAAATTCCAATGAATGCTTTTGAAGTAGATGGTAAAATTGAAGAGGGTTTATTAGAAATCGGTAATTTTATTCCTTTACGCGATGAAGCAGGAAATCACTACAACGGTAAAGTTATTTCAGTAAGTGATTCAGGTGTTAAATTAGACTTTAACCATCCTTTAGCAGGTGAGACCTTGTTCTTTTCAGGTGCTATTATCTCAGTTAGAGAAGCTACTGCACAAGAGTTAGAGCATGGTCATGTTCATCATGACGGACACGACCACGACCACTAAAATTTTCTAAACAATATTGTAAAAAGGTATATTGGTTTTAACATTGGTATGCCTTTTTACGGATTTAAGCTTCTACAAAAAAAAGGGAGCTATCGCCATAACTTAAAAAACGAAAATCGTTTTCCAGGGCATACTGATATACTTTTTTCCACTCCGCTCCTATTACGGCAGCAATTAATAAAAGTAAGGTACTCTTTGGTTGATGAAAGTTGGTAATTAATCCATCAACTACTTTAAACTTATATCCGGGCACAATAATTATTTGTGTTCTTGCATCAATATATTCTTTATTTTGCTTGCACATATATTCCAAAAGAGCATTAAAAGATTGTTCAAGGCTTACTTCATCCGGTAAAGAGTAGGCTTCCCACTGAGAAAGCGATAAATCACTAATAGAATCACCTTCTTGATACAATTTAACACCAAGATAATATAAGCTCTCTAAGGTTCTGACAGAGGTAGTTCCAACCGCAATTCGTCTTCCTTTGTGCAAGGCGATTTTTTCCAAAAAGGATTTTTCCACCCGGAAATGTTCTTCGTGCATCGGATGTTCACCAATGGTATCGCTTTTTACCGGACGAAATGTTCCGGCACCAACGTGCAAGGTTAATTCGTAACTTTGAATGTCTTTGTTTCTTAGTCCGGCAAATACTTTATCGGTAAAATGTAATCCGGCAGTAGGGGCAGCAACAGAGCCCTCTTGTTTGGCATATACTGTTTGATAAGTAATTTTATCCTTTGCTTCGGCAGCTCTGTTCAAATAAGGAGGCAGAGGAGTTTTTCCGGCATAATCCAATATATCGCCAAAACTAAGATTTTTTACGCCCTTTTTTTCGGGTTTCCAACTAAATTCAACAACTATCGAGCCGTCAAGTTCACCGGATTTATGTGCGGATAGTAGGTAGTTTGTATTATTAATCTCAATTTTTTTATTTAAGTTTCCGCTTTTCCACTTTTTAAGATTACCCACCAAACATTTCCATTGGCAACTTTCTTTTGCTTGAAAAGCTAAATTATAATCGGCAGGTGCGTAAGGTTCTAAACAAAATATTTCTATTTTGGCACCGGTTTCTTTCCTGAAATTTAAACGGGCTTGGATTACTTTGGCATTATTAAAAACCAGCAGGTCATTTTTTTCCAATAAATCAGGAAGATTTTTAAACCGGGTATGTTTTATTTGCTTATCTTCAAAAAATAAAAGCTTTGAAGCATCCCGTTCTTTTAATGGATATTTGGCAATTCGCTCATCGGGCAAATCATAGTTGTAATTACTGATTTTAATATTCTTTATTTTATGCTCCATCCAATCCATATTAAATTGAAGCGCAAAAGTAGAAAAAATATTTATTAATGGTCGGGTATTA
>JALSLF010000573.1 GCA_026988445.1 Bacteroidales bacterium | reverse complement strand
GTAAAAGTTATCGGTGTATTCAAAAATCTACCTAAAAAAAGCCATGTCCGCTTTGATATTTTAGTATCATTTAAAACCTTTGAGTACATCATAGGTTATGAACCTGATTCATGGTTATGGAATGCGTGTTGGACCTACATTGTTTTAGATTCAAATGCAACAGCATCAAAATTACAAAAAGTATTCCCCGAATTTATTCATCGTCATTATGATAAAACTATAAAAAATAATATAGATTTATTTCTCCAACCAATTCCTGAAATTCATCTGAACTCTGAATTACAATTCGAGATTAATCCCAATAATAAGAAATTATATCTATTTATCATTGTTGGTGTTGCTGCATTTTTATTGTTAATATCCATAATTAACTTTATCAGTTTACGCATGGCTGATTCGCTTTCGCGAATTAAAGAAAACGGGATTAGGAAAATTCTCGGGGCAAGCCGTATGCAGTTAATTTTTCAATTTTTAATAGAATCAAGTTTATTAAGTTTAGCATCTTTAATCATTGCTTTTTTTTGGGTAGAAGCTTCATTGCCGGTTTTAAACTATTATACCGGTAAAAATCTTGATTTTACCTATGTTTTTCAAAACAATATTTTTCTTTATGCCGTATTAATATCTTTTCTAAATGCAGTAATTTCAGGAGTTAATGCAGGTTTATTTGCATCTTCATACCCCGTAATATTTGCAATTCGTTTTAAAAAACGTTTTTTACAAAAAAAATGGTTGCCGGCTAAATTTTTAATATTAATGCAGTATATTTTATCCTTGGTTTTATTAATCAATGTTTTAATCAATTTCAAACAATTGCATTATTTAAAAACCATGGACTTAGGATTTGATATTGAGAATATTGTAATAATACCTGTTTACAACACTCCGGTAACCGACAATTATCAAGATTTTAAAAAATATTTGAGTGCGCGCAAGCAAGTTCAAAGCCTTACTGCTTTAGATAATATTTTTGGAAACAGAGTGTATAGTTACCGGTTTTATTTTGAAAAAGCCGGTCAAAAACGTGAAGATTTTTTTCCTTTACTTACGGTACGCAGTGATTTTTTAAAAACTTTTAATATAAAACTTTTAGCAGGAACTAATTTTAGTTTAAAACAAGGAATTGAAAATAATGAGCAACTTAAAAATGAATTAATAATCAATGAAACACTTTCCAAACATTTGGGCTATAAAAGTCCTAAAGAAGCAATAAATAAAAAATTACATACTTTTAACGGAAATCAAAAAATTATTGGCGTAATCCGCGATTTTAACATTCGTTCCTTACACAAACCTGCTAAACCGCTAATTATAAAAATAGAAACAAATAAAAACAGACTGGATGAAAGTACTAAATACATAGCCGTAAAATTTAAAAAACTGTCAAAAAAAGAAATAAATTATATAAAATCTGTTTGGCAAAAATTTGCGCCTAATCACCCTTTTGAGTATAAGTTATTAAAAGAAATACTTAACAAACAATATCACAACGAAAACCTTTTAAACATATTTATGTGGATTTTTTCAATACTATTAATACTAATTAGTTCAATTAGTGTTTGGGCTTTAAATTCATTTGCATCCATTCAGCGTACTAAAGAAATAGGTATCAGAAAAGCAATAGGTGCCATGGTACGGGATATTCTTAAATTATTTACCAAAGAATACTTAAAAACCATTATAGTAGCAAATATTATAGCATGGTTTATTTCTTATTTTCTTTTAAGCAAGTGGCTAAGTTTTTTTACTTATAGAATTAGTATTGATATAGGCATTTTTATCATTGCTACTGTTTTTTTACTGATATTAACACTTGCAATAATATTATTTTATGCTTATAAAGCAGCCGTTGCCAACCCTGTTGATGCCCTTCGTGATGAATAACTCTTTAATCATCCACCGGTAATCAAACAAGTTTTAACGATGCAAAACCTGACAAGTTGCGATAACTCCTGTCTGTGTTTTAAACAGCAGATAGTCGAACACGTACTTAAACAATAGCAACACGCGCAACCAGTAACCAGTGACCAGCGACCAGTGATCACCAACCAATCCACCAAAAGTCAGACAAGTTTCAACAATTCAACCATATAACAATTCAACAATTAAGTTCACAAATATGTTCATTTTCGTACAAGTACTGTATCAAAATCGTTCAATATAGAACATTATAAAGCCTCGTCAACAAACAACAAAATACTAATAATCAACACATTAAAACATTTGGCATCAATAATGTAATAAACAAATTACAAACATTTTATGTGAAAGCAAACTTAAAAAATAACACTTTTATAGTGCTTCATTCGGTAACAAAATGTTAAGAAGCTAAATTTGGTTAGTAAATTAGGTAATTAGGTTACGGTACAAATACTTTTTAAAAGTTTTTGTACCGTTTTTTTATTCGTAGTTCCCAAGTTCAATAAAATATCCCTAATTTTGCAATTTTAAAGAAATAATTTCAGGATGCTTAAAGGACAATCTTCAAAAGTTTTTGAAAATGCGGTAAATGAGTTTGCTTCCCTGCCGGGAATTGGTAAAAAAACAGCCATTCGTTTAGTTTTACACATCTTAAAACAGAATCCGAAAGAAATTGAGCAATTTGGAAGTGCAATTATTGATTTATCATCTAAAATAAAACATTGCAAAATATGCCACAATATTTCCGATGAAGAGATTTGCTCCATTTGTTCCGATTCCTCGCGCGATGAAAGTATAATTTGCGTTGTAGAAAACATTCAAGATATTATAGCCATAGAAAACACACAACAGTTCAAAGGGCGATATCATGTTTTGGGTGGAATATTATCACCTATGGAAGGTATTGGTCCCGCAGACTTAAACATTGACAGCCTTGAAAAACGCATAAGATTAAATAAAACAAAAGAGCTTATTCTTGCTTTAAGTCCTACTATGGAAGGCGATACAACAAACTTTTTTCTGTATAAAAAATTAAATAAGTTAGGTATAAAATTAAGCATAATAGCCAGAGGTATTGCTTTTGGCGACGAACTGGAATACACCGATGAAATTACTTTGGGTCGTTCAATTTTAAACAGAAAGCCATTTGACGGGAAAATATTTTAATGTGTTGTAAAACATATATATATTTTTTTATATATTTGTACAAAACAGTTTTACAATGAGTGAAGAATTAAGCCCTGACACTTCTGCTAATGACTTAAAAGAGCCACCGGAAGAGATTAAAAATAATTTACATATTTATTACGAGCATTATGATGAAGAATATACCCGTTCGCTGTTCAAGCTAATGGAACCCATTAGAAGCTTATGGTTTCGCTCAAAATTTATCGGTTTTGAAAATTTTCCAAAAAGAAATAATCCCGAACGCCCACTCATATTTGCTTGCAATCATTCAGGCATGGCATTTCCCTGGGATGCCATTGTTATGGGATATGAAATATTAAAACATTTTGACTTTGGACCTGATGCTGTACGGGTATTAACCTCCCCAATGCTTTCTTGGTCGGCACTGATGAACCCCTTTACCATTCATAATTTATGGAAAAGAGTTGGGGGTATAGATGCTACATTCCTGAATTTTGAAACCATGATGTATTATAAAGACCATAATGTTTTGGTTTATCCCGAAGGAGTACCCGGCATAGGTAAAGGATTTGACAAAAAATATCAGTTGCAAGAATTTAAAACCTCTTTTATCCGTATGAGTGTTAAATACAAAACGGATATTGTCGGCATTAGCACAATCAATGGTGAGTATATTAATCCTTGGGCATACAGTTCAAAATTTGTGAATCGATTAATGAATAAAATTGGTATCCCTTTTTTGCCCTTAGGTTTTATTACTCCTTTTATTTTACTTCAACCATGGTTATTCTATTTTGGTTTTCCTGCAAAACTAATTTTTGTTCTGGGAAGAAGATTTAAACCTTATGAAATGTTTGACAAGCCCTATGAAAAAATAAGCCAAGAAGAATTTAGAAAAGCTGCTGCAAAAATAAGAGACCTGATGCAAGAAGATATGGATAAAGCCGTAGAAGAATATGGGAAAAAGCCTTATAATTTAAAAGAATTTTTTCTTAATATCATCAAAAATTTCAAAAAACTTCCTCTATACCTTCCCACAAGCTGGCCTATTTTATTTACTGACCATCATAAAGAATTTGTCATAAAAGGAAACAGGCAATATAAACAAAAAGCTGGCTTTTTTCGTAATTTTTGGCTCATGATAAAAAATCCGATTACATTTGCTTACTTCATACCAATTTTGGGCTGGATACCTATTGCTATAAAAGGCTACCGCGATAACAAGATTGACAAAAATAAAACCATTTATTGAGCCATTCACTTAAATTAATTTATCAATTTGATTATCCGTAATTAATTTATAATTTAGCAATATAAATTTATAAAAATAATTTCTCAATGCCATCAAAAAAGCACGATGCCATAAAAAAAATGCTAAACACAGCTGCAAACTCACTTAAAGACAGTGATAATGTGCCGCATTTGCATCATATGCGTCATTTGATAGAATTAGGAACTTTTTTTTACCTCCTGCCCTGGGGCGTACATTTAAAAAAAATAATGGTTGATGATAAAATATACGGTGAAGTTATCATTCCAACAACATCCGATCGTAAAAAAGTAATGCTTTACTTTCATGGCGGCGGTTATACAATCGGCTCATCACATTCGCACCGTTCGCTGGTAGGCAAAATTGCAAAAAAAGCCGGAATTATAGCCCTCTTAATTGAATATAGAAAAGCACCCGAATATCCGTTTCCGGCAGCACTTGAAGATGCAATTGCAGCATATAAACGATTAATTTTTGAGCGGGGAAAATTACCGGAGAATATTGTTCTTGCAGGCGATTCGGCAGGTGGTGGTTTAGCCTTTGCTACCATTCTTAAAATCAAAGAAGAAAATTTACCCATGCCCGCCGGAGTTATCGGCTTATCTCCTTGGGTTGATTTAAGCAATTCCGGCGAATCCATTCTAAAAAATCAACACGAAGACCCATTGGTAGATACCCGGAAAATGGAAAAATGGGCAAAAATGTATGCCGGCATGGAAGATGTAAAAAATCCCTATATTTCACCACTTTTTGGCGATTTATCCGGCTTTCCGCCGATACTTATTCAGGCTAGCGATAGCGAAATGTTATACAGCGATGCACTACGCTTTGCAAAAAAAGCAGAAGAAGCCGGGGTAGATGTTACCCTGCAAGTTTGGGAAGGACTAATGCACTGGTGGCAAATTTTTCAGCGCGTAATACCCGAAGCCGGAGAAGCATTAGATAAAATTGTTGATTTTAT
>JALSLF010000572.1 GCA_026988445.1 Bacteroidales bacterium | reverse complement strand
TTTATCCGCCAATTGTTACTTTGAAACCTTCATTCTCAAATTCACGTTTTAGTCCGTAAACATCACTTTTTTCCAAAGGCTTTATACCTTCCATTTTATTGTCCATTTTTATTTTATCGTATTTATGATTGGCAATATTATGGTAAGGCAAAAGAGCTATTTCACGCAAATTTTTTAAAGGTCGCAAAAAATCTTTCATTGCGGCAATATTATTTTCGGTATCGTTAATACCCGGAATTACGGGAAAACGTATAACTACTTTTTTCCCTGCATCATTTAAAAATTTCAAATTTTCCAAAATCGGTTTATTGGAAACTCCGGTGTATTTCTTATGTGCTTTGTCATCAAGATGTTTTAAATCGTACAAAAACAAATTGGTTTTTTCGGCAATTTTTTGAAATACTTTTTTTGAAGCATATCCGGTAGTATCCACGGCTGTATGAATACCGGCTTTTTGGCAAGCCGTAAGCAGTTCGTCAAGAAACTGATGTTGCATCAGCGGTTCTCCGCCCGAAAAAGTTACTCCACCACCCGATTCATCGTAAAAAATTTGATCTTTGCTGATTTCCTGCATAACTTCGGGAACACTCATTAATTTGCCAATGCTTTCTTCTTGCTTGTAGGCAATTCCGTCTAAAATATTTTTACGTATTGCTTTTTCCGATTTTATATCTTGACTTTCGGGATTATGACACCACCAACACGTAAGCGGGCAACCTTTAAAAAATACGGTTTGCCTTATGCCGGGACCATCATGCACCGAAAAGCGTTTGAAACTGAATATGATACCCTTCATTGATTTTAAAATTAGATAATCAGTCATTGGTAAATTAGCTGTACTTTAATACATAGTATTAAACTCCAATTAATTAATGACTAAGTGAATACAACAGAAAATTTTAAGATTAGGCAGTTTTGGTAGTTATGCGCAGAGGCTACTGCCTTAAAAAAAGAGGGTATCAGCAAATTAAACACTCAAAAAGATGTTTGTAATAACGTGCGTAGATATTTATGAATAGTAAAAAATTCATAATACAAAATTAGGAAATATATTTTAATAAACTATTTAAAAAATGTTAAAATAGGGTAGGAGATAGATAAAGAGCATCAAATATGTGAAAAATGTTTAATTTTGTTGTCCAATTTAGCTTAAAAATAAATTTATGTCAAAATATAAAAATCCTTGCATAATGATTTGCAAGTACGATGAAGAAGGCTTATGTATCGGTTGTCAACGCACAAAACAAGAGGTTAGAGAATGGCCTGATTATGATGATAAAAAGCGGAAACAGGTTTATGACTCCATTGTACAACGTGGTGGTAATCCGTATAAAAAGAACAGACATTATTAAAACGGTAATTTGCTGGAAAACTCCTTTTTACTTATTGAGTAATTCTTTTTGGTTTTTTTAGTCTAAAAAAATACAACTCGCTTATAAATAATTACTTGTATTTTTTAAATGTTTGATTTTATCTTGTTGATAGGATAAAATTAAACATTTTTATTTTGTAGATAGTGTAAAATATAATAAAAATATTAAATATATAGAATAAATAATTAATAAAATATTTTAAAAATCAAATAAAATAACATAAATTTGTCTTATTAATAAGATAATATTCTTAAAGATGAACAAAGACATCTTAAAAAAAATCATCATTGAGAGCCAAGAAAGAGTTTTTAAATTGAAATTTGTTTCACGTAAAATTGAGCTTGATGATAAATTGAATTATGTTTTTACCGGTATTCGCCGTTCCGGCAAGACCTATATGCTTTATCAAATCATTAAAGATTTACTTTCTCAAAAAAAATCAATAGAAGATATTTTATACATCAATTTTGAAGATGAACGATTAATAGAGTTTACTCATCATGATTTTGACCTTTTATTGGATTGCTACAAAGAATTGTATTATAACAAACAGCCTTATTGTTTTTTTGATGAAATTCAGAATATTCCGGGATGGGAAAAATTTGCCCGTCGCTTAGCCGATACCGGTTACCGCTGTTATATTACCGGCAGTAATGCCGAAATATTCAGTGCGCAGATAGCTACTACTCTTGGTGGGAGGTATATTATACGCGAAGTACAAACGCTTTCGTTTAAAGAATTCTTAGATTTTAAAAAAATTAAGATTGAACGTAATTTTGAATATTCAAAAGATAGAATAAAGATAAAACGATTGTTTAACGAATATTTTCGCTATGGCGGTTTTCCTGAAATTGTGGCTTTAAAACAAAAAAGAGAATATTTAAGTACCTTATTTCAAAAAGTTTTTTACAGCGATATTATTGCTCGTTACAGTCTGAATAACAGTAGATTATTGAAGTTGCTGATTAAAAAAACCGCCGAAAGTGTCAATGCCGATACTTCGTATAATCGAATTAAAAATGTGATTAATGCAAGTGGAGGCAAAGCGGGAGTTTCTACGATTGCCGAATATTATAGTTATTTGCAAGAAGCCTATTTAATTTTCGGAATTAGCAATTATAAAGCTAAATTTGTTGAAAAAGAGAGTAAAAAAAAGTATTATTTTGCCGATACAGGTGTTTTGAATTTGTTTTTAGTAGATCAGGATAGTAAAATTCTTGAAAATTTAGTTTTTATTGAGTTGAAACGCCGGCACGGACAGGATGTATATTTTTATAAAGATCGTTACGAAATTGATTTTTACATTAGTGAACAAAAACTTTTGTATCAGGTATCGTACAGTATAAGCGATTTTGATACACGCAAGCGAGAGTTGAAAGCTATAAATGTTGCTGCTATTCATTTTAATATTAAAAAAGCGGTGATTATTACTTACGACGAAGAAGAGCAAATTGAAAGTAATGGTGTGCAAATACAAGTTTTGCCTGTATGGAAATGGTTATTGCAAGCAAATAAGTAACTTGTGTTTTTAAATAGTAGTACTAATGATGAACTTATGAAAATTGATTTGCAAACCGCAGAAGAGCTTGAATTGTTAAAAGATAACAGTAATAGTTTAAGCATTTTTGAACTTATTGATTTTACAAGCACTCCGGGAGGAAAATATAAGTTAAAGAGCCTGTTTCGGAAACCTTTATCAGATACAAATAGTATCATAAAGCATCAAGAGGCGGTAAAATTTATTCAGTCGGATATTGATTTATGGACTTTACCTTTAAATGCTGAACTTGCTGATAAATTAGATGTATATTATTTTTCCGCTTCGGCTACTTCTCTATCAAAAAATGTGTTTACCCGCTTTATTGAAAGTATTACTTATCGGTTTATCTATAAAGATTTTAGTAAAACTTTTGTTTTGGGAACTAAAAATCTGATTTATTTTTTAAAGAATTTGAAAAAATTCAGAAAAAGTTTTAATACGCATTTTCCTGAATTATTAGAAAAATATTTTAATCGCATTGATGAGGTTTTTAAACTTCCTGAAATAATAAAAGTTTTTGATATAGAGTTGATTAATAAAATATCTAATACGGAACTTTTGTATTTTGATAAGTTGTTTCGCGAAAAATACAAAACCGAGATATTAGAATTAATTGATATTGTTTATGAATTTGATGTTTTAATTGCCCAAGCCAAAGCGAATATTAAATATAATTTGAATTTTCCCGAATTTATTAAAGCAGAAGCTCCCGTTTTTGATGTAGAAGGCTTATACCATTTATTTGTAAAAAATCCGGTAAATAATAGTTTGAGTTTTAGTGATAATAAGAACTTTGTTTTTTTAACCGGTCCTAATATGGCAGGAAAAACTACTTTTTTAAAATCCTGTGGTTTGGCTGTTTTTATGGCTCATATCGGTATGGGGGTTCCGGCAAGTAGTTTAAAAATTACTTATTTTGACCGTTTGTTTACCAGTTTAAATATATCGGATAATTTACCTAAAGGATACAGTTATTTTTATAGTGAAGTACGGCGTGTGAAAGAAATGGCAGAAATGCTTCATCACAGTAAAAGTGCCTTTATTATTTTTGATGAATTATTTAAAGGGACTAATGTAAAAGATGCTTATGAGGGCTCTTTGCAAATAATTCAAAGAATGTGCCGGTGGGAAAATAATTTGTTTATGCTCTCATCTCATTTACTTGAATTGGGCGAAAACTTGCAAGCAGAAAAAAGTATTCGCTTTTTGTATTTTGATTCGCTGGTAAAAAACGGAAAACCTGAATTTAATTATCAATTAAAAACAGGCTTATCTGATGAGCGTTTGGGTATGCTGATTTTGGAAAATGAAGGCGTTTTTGATTTGTTGGAGCGCTGAAAAATTATTTATTTTCAATACCCTTCAAAATACACCGAATCTTGTGCAATAGCATAGCCTGCAAAAATACCCAAACCGCCTTCTACATTTGAGTAAACGGGAATGGGTTGCATTAAGCCTTGCAGGAAATATTCCATTAAATCATCGCCGTATTTTGGTGTTTGCTGATTATAAGATTTTAAATATAAGTACATGTTTTTACTAATTGACCGCAAATCAAAATAACAATTATTGCTTTTATATCTAATATTACTTGGATAGTTCAAATCAAAAGTAAGTTCGTATTTTTTTCCGTTAAATAATTCATCACTAAATATAGGTGCTTTGAAGGAGAAAGAAATCCATTCTCCAATCGCAGGGTCTTCGGTTTTAATATTAGCCTCACTCCACCAGATATAGTTTTCACTTTGTTCTCCCATTTTCCATGCAGCATACAGATAATAGAAATTTTCTTCATTGTCGGGATCATCAAAAGTAATTTTTACCGTGTAATCATAAAACTCATTGTCATTTTCCATTATTTTTATGGTATCGATAGGGACAATTGTTGGTATTTGGTCTTCTGCTGTTACTTGATCATACCCCGGAGCATTTACTTCAATTTTATAGCGTATGCTTTCTTTAGGTTTAAAATCAGAATAATAATTTCCGGCACTTTTATAATGTGCTGTATCAATAATTTGATTGTTGCCATAAATTATTATCTCTGCATTTTCAATAAATTTAAAATCTAAATTTGCACCGTCTATTATATTTGCTTCTTCTGTTAAATTAAATTTCATAAGGCTATCAGGGAAAAAGAAACTATTCAAAACAATTCTTTTATCTATATCATCAAAATTTATAGTATAGGGCTTTGTACAGGTAATTAGTAATGAAAATGTAATTAAGCCGCTTATGTATTTTAGAATTTTCATCATATCTATATTAAAATTCAAATTTATACCGGATATAGGGGAGAATAGGGGTTATACTTACAGCTACCATTTGCCGGTTTCTACTACTATATTCAAGATAAAAAGCATTTTTTCGATTATAAACATTATAGATACCAAAACTCCATGTGCGCAGACCTTTCTTTTTTTCTTTCTCGAAGTTAATTCCAACATCTAATCGATGGTTGGGTGGCATTCTGGCAGAGTTTCTTTTTTCAAAGCTGTATAAACTACCTCCCGAAACATTTCCCATATTGTATGAATAAAAATCAATAATTGAAATAGCTGAGTGTGCAATTGTAAATGCATTTCCGGTTCCATAAACCCAACTTGCACTTACATCAATATTTTTTTTGAGTTTATGAGTTACTGCAATACTGAAATCGTGTCTTCTATCGTATTTATATGGAAAAGGCTCACCAAAATTAATATTTTCAAATTGTCTTTCGGTTTTAGACCATGTGTATCCCAACCATCCGGTGGTTTTGCCAAATTGTTTTTTTACAAACAGTTCTACGCCATACGACCAACCTTTTCCTGCTTCAATTTTGTCTTCCCAATTAGTAAAGCCTGTAAAAAAACTGGAGCCTTCGGAATATTCAATTAAATTATCCATTGTTTTATAATAGGCTTCAATGCTGATATTTATTTTTTTATTGATGTTATAAACTGAGCCAATAGCATATTGTTCTGATTTTTGTGGTTCTACTTTTGGTGTAACCGGCAACCATAAATCGGTAGGCATACTGCCTGATGTGTTAGTTAATAGATGTATATATTGATACATTTTAGCATAAGATATTTTCAAGGATATTTTTTTGCCCATCAATACACTTAATGATATCCTTGGTTCAAGCCCCTGATAATATTTTCTGCCTACATAAAAACCCGAATACCGAAAACCAATGTTTGCACTGAATATTTTACCAAAATTTAATGTATTGTTCATGTAAGCTGCTAACTCATCAGCATAAACATTTTGATTACCATAAGTTGTATCTACCGGATTAATTTCGCTAAGGTTTGAACTCCTTTTTTCAACCGTAACGCCCGGTCGAAAAGTATGATTAATATATTCTCCGCCAAATTTCAAAGTGTAATTTGGTACAGGCAGATACTCAAAATCAATTTTTGCCGAAATGTCTTCAATCCCCGAGTTGTATAAATAACTGTAATTATTATAATTCGTATTTCCTCCGGTAGTTTTCTCTTCTGAATAATCTTTACCTGTTTTATATTTATATTGGCTATAAGTTATACTTGTATTTGAAAATAATTTGTTGCCGAAAATGTAGTTCCAGCGCAAAGCAGCGGTATAATTAGCCCAGCCGAGTATGTCTTTTTGATAAACTGATTGTCTTGTACCGCTGATTGAAACACTTTCTTCATCATATTTGTTTTTATAGGCATCTTTGCCAAGATAAGTACTTAAATACAAACGGCTTTTATCAGAGAATTTATGATTAATTTTTCCGGTTAAATCATAAAAATAATAAGCTGCAACAGCATCAGCAAAACTTTTTATAAAAGGGCGCGAAAGAATATCAATATAGGTTCTTCGTGCGGAAATTATAAAGGAGGTGTTTTCATTTTTCACAGGCCCTTCGAGCATAAAACTTGCAGCAATTAAGCCTAAGGACACACTTCCTTTTAACTTTTGTGTATTTCCTTCTTTCATTCGTATATCCAAAATTGACGAAAGTCTTCCGCCATATTCGGCTGGGAAACCACCTTTTATCAGTTTGATGTTTTTAATGGCATCGGTATTAAAAACCGAGAAAAAGCCAAATAAATGATACACATTGTAAATACGAATTCCGTCGAGTAAAATCAGGTTTTGGTCCGGACCGCCGCCACGTACATATAATCCGGCAGTACCTTCACCGCCTGTGTGTACACCGGGCATGAGCTGTAAAGTACGAATTACAT
>JALSLF010000571.1 GCA_026988445.1 Bacteroidales bacterium | reverse complement strand
ATATTCAAAATTTAAGTTTTCGTTTTCCTGGAAGAAAAAAACTATTAGAGAACGTCAGTATTACATTAAAAAAAGGTGAATTGGTAGCAATTGTCGGCGAAAGCGGAAGCGGTAAGAGTACCTTAGCTAATCTACTTCAAAAATTTTATGAAGCAGAAAACGGAAACATTATTATAAATAAAAGTCGGGATTTAAAAAATATAAATACCAACAATTGGCGTGCTGTTATTGGAGTAGTACCTCAAGACATCCATATTTTTAACGGAAATGTAATGGATAACATTTGTCTCGACGATAGCCAAAAACATACTGAAAATGTATTAAAGTTTTTGAACAATTATGGTTTTACTAAATACATAAACAATCTGCCGCAAAGCTATATGACTCTTTTAGGTGAAGAGGGAATAAATTTATCGGGAGGACAAAAACAAATTATTGCCTTTGCACGCGCTTTGTACAAAAATCCGCAAATACTCATACTTGATGAAGCTACTGCGGCAATGGACCGCGAAACCGAAAGTTTTATTACCGGTTTATTGATGAAATTAAAACAAGAAAAAGCAGTTTTTTACATCTCTCACCGCTTGCATACTCTTAAATCACTTGCCGATAAAATATATATTCTCGAAAAAGGAAAAGTTTCTACTTCGGGCACACATGCCGAGCTTATGAAAACGCAAAACTTTTACAGTGATTATTGGAAAATGTTTTAACCTGAATGATACATAAGTTTTCGTTATGTGAAGTAAAAACACAAAGAATAATGATGAGCGCAGGCTTTCAACTCGCAGGAATAGCCTTAGCTGCTTTGAGAATTGAAAGCCGAGCATTCCTTTATTCAAAGTGGTTTGGTTTAGGAATAGAAATATTTGTGCATAATTCAGCTTAACACCTTTTATTGTTGAAATTAACAACATTATAATCAATGTATTAATTGTACTATTTTAAAATTTCAAGATACTCAAATTTGAGGAAGTTTGAAATTATCTTTATTCATCTGCTACGTTTCAAAGCCCTTGAAATACTATAGTATTCCTGCGGGTTCAGAAAACTTGTATCTGAATAAAGCTAATTCCATAAATTTTGCGGTTAATCATAAAAAACGTCTTTACATAGTAAAGACGTTTTTTAACTTGTCAGAAATTATTCCCTAATTGCTTTAATACCCGGTAATTCTTTTCCTTCCATATATTCCAGTAAAGCACCGCCACCGGTAGATACATAACTAACTTGGTCGGCAAGTCCGTATTTATTTATGGCTGCAACCGAATCACCTCCGCCAATTAAAGTAAAGGCACCGTTTTTTGTAGCTTCAACAACTGCTTCGGCAATGGCTATGGTACCTTTTTCAAATTTTTCCATTTCAAAAACACCCACAGGCCCGTTCCATAATACGGTTTTTGAATTGGCAATTACTTCTTTAAATTTTTTAATGGTTTCAGGTCCTACATCCAAGCCCATCCAACCATCTTTAATCTCTTTTACATCGCTGATATAAGTATTGGCATCATTACTGAAATCATCGGCACATACGGCATCTACTGCTAAATGAAGTGTTACATTATTTTGTTTTGCTAAATCAATCAGTTCAAGCGCCATGTCTAATTTATCGTCTTCAACTAAGGAAGTACCAATTTTTCCGCCTTGTGCTTTCACAAAAGTATAGGTCATTCCACCGCCAATTACCAAATTATCAACCACAGGTAATAGTTTTTGAATGATACTGATTTTTGAAGAAACTTTTGCGCCGCCCATAATTGCCGTAAAAGGCTTTTCGGCGTTTTGAAGCATACTGTCAATGTTTTTAAGCTCATTTTCAATCACATAACCAAACATTTTATCGTTCGGGAAAAATTTTGCAATAATGGTTGTAGAAGCATGTGCACGATGCGCTGTTCCAAATGCATCATTTACATAAACATCGGCTAAATCGGCTAATTTTTTTGCAAAAGCTTCATCGCCTTTAGTTTCTTCTTTATAAAAGCGCAGGTTTTCTAATAATAGTACATCACCGGCTTTCATTGCTTTTGATTTTTCTACTGCTTGTGTTCCAACACAGTCATCGGCAAAATCTACTTTTTTTCCTAATAAACCGGATAAATGCTTTAATATATGTTTTAATGAGAATTTTTCTTCCGGTCCTGCTTTGGGTCTGCCCAAATGAGACATTAAAATTACCGCACCGCCTTTTTCTATAATTTTATTAATGGTGGGCAATGCTGCACGAATTCGGGTATCGTCCGTAATGTTAAAATTTTCATCTAAAGGAACATTAAAGTCCACACGGATAATGGCTTTTTTTCCTGAAAAATCGTAAGTGTCAATGTTTTGCATAATGATAAATAAATTAGTTGATATTTTAATGACGCACAAAAATAATAAATATCTTGTAAGTTTAATATGATATACATCATATCAATAGATTTTTGTACTTTTGCAGATTGAAGAAAAAGCATTTTTAAGCGGAAAGTATGCAGTTTAGTAAAATAATCGGGCAAAAAGACATTATCGGGCGGTTTATTAATACGGTAAAAACCGGAAGAATAAGCCATGCACAACTTTTACATGGGCCTGATGGTTCGGGTAAATTAGAACTTGCCATTGCTTTTGCACAATATGTATCTTGCAAAAACCGTACGGAAACAGATTCCTGTGGTGTATGTCCTTCTTGCAAAAAATATGAAAAACTGATACACCCTGATTTGCATTTTGTTTTTCCGGTAGTACGCAGCAGCAAGTTTAGTAAGCCGGTAAGTGATAATTATATTAATGAGTGGCGTACTTTTCTTTTAGAACATAAAAAACATCGTTTAAGCGTTTGGTTAGATGTAATTGGCAATGAAAATGCACAAGCCGGAATTTTTGCACACGAAAGTAGTGAAATTATTCGTAAATTAAACTTAAAAACTTTTGAATCGGAATATAAAATCATGATTATTTGGTTGCCCGAAAAAATGAACCTTTCATCGGCAAACAAATTATTAAAAATGATTGAGGAGCCACCGCAAAAAACTTTATTTTTAATGGTTTCCGATTATCCCGAGCAAATTATTAATACCATTCGTTCGCGTTCGCAATTTATCAGGATACCTAAAATTGACGATGAAAGTTTGTCGGCTAAACTTGCTGAAACTTATCAAATGCCGGATAATGAGTTGAAACGGATTGTGAAACTTTCTAACGGAAATTATTTTAAAGCCCTTGATGTTATTGAAGAAAGCGAACAAGAAAAATATAATTTTGAACTTTTTGTAAAATTAATGCGTTTGGCTTATGCCGCTAAAATTATTGATTTAACAAAATGGGTAGATGAGATTTCCGAACTGGGGCGTGAACGGCAAAAAAGTTTTTTAAGCTATGTTTTACGCTTAATGCGTGAAAACTTTGTTCTAAATAGTGCACCTTCAAAAAAAGAAGATTTAAATCATTTTACTATAGATGAAGAAAATTTTTCATTAAAATTTTCTACTTTTATACACAAGAATAATATCTTTGATATTAATGAAGAAATAAATAAAGCATATTTACACATAGAAAGAAACGGTATGGACAAAATTATTTTCCTTGATTTTGCTTTAAAATTAGTGAAGTTATTAAGGAGAAAAGCAGCATAAAATTAATTAGGGATAAAATTGTTATTAAAACGGATGAAAATCTTATAATATACTGATAAATAGCATATTTATAAAAAAAAAGGACAGCTAATAACTAATTTTATAATCAATAATTTTTAATGAGCGCCCATACCGGATTTTAAATTATATATAAATTAAATTAAAAAATCATGGGATGCGATATAAATTCACGTGGATGCAGTTGTGTATCGGGAACATCAAAAACAGGAAAAATATCCTGCGGAAAGCTTAATGTATATAACTGGTTAGATGATGTACCGGAAGGTATAAACCCGATGAATATTGTTGAGGTTCGTTTTAAAAATACACGTAAAGATTATTACATAAATGTTAATGAATTAAACCTTGAAGATGGTGAAATAGTTGCCGTAGAAGCATCTCCGGGACACGATATAGGCACTGTATCATTGACCGGTCCGTTGGTTTTACAACAATTAAGAAAAAACAATATCTCACCTAATGGAGAGTTTAAAAAAGTTTACCGTAAAGCAAAGCTTGCCGATATTGAAAAATGGCAAAATGCTATTGATAAAGAAGAAGAAACCATGATTAAAGCGCGTGAAATTGCTCAAAATCTTGGTTTGAACATGAAAATCGGCGATGTAGAATATCAAGGTGATGGGAACAAAGCTACTTTTTATTATATAGCCGAGGAGCGTGTTGATTTTCGTGAGTTAATTAAGGTTTTAGCCGAGGAGTTTAGAATCCGTATTGAAATGAAACAAATTGGTGCACGGCAAGAAGCCGGACGAATTGGCGGAATTGGTTCTTGCGGACGTGAGCTGTGTTGCTCAACATGGATAACAAACTTTGTTTCGGTAACTACAAATGCAGCCAAAGACCAGGAGTTGTCATTAAATCCGCAAAAATTAGCCGGACAATGCGGAAAATTAAAGTGCTGCCTTAATTTTGAACACGATGCTTACGTTGATGCACAAAAAGAGTTTCCTGATACCAATATTGCTTTAGAAACGCAACAAGGTAAAGCATATCATTTAAAAACGGACGTTTACAAAAAAATGATGTGGTATTCTTTTGACCAAAATTATGCAGTAAATCTTACGGCAGTACCGGTTGAAAGAGTTCAACAAATTATTGAAAAAAATAAAAATGGCGAACTTGTTGAAGAATTGGTGAAAAAAGACAGCCTGTTTACTGATTCTGCTACTGAATACACAGATGTTCTTTCAAACGAAAGTTTACATAAATTTGATAATAAAAAGAAAAAAACAAGAAAAAAAAGAAGACGTCCGCCTCAGCAACGTAACCGACCGCAAAGAAAAGGAAATGGAAAGTCTTAAAGTTCATAAAAACAATTATTAATGTTTAAATATATTTTAATTATCCTGACTGTTTTGATAAGTGCCTGCAATAGTGCAACTTATTATGACAGTAGTTTAGATATACCTGAGCATACTTGGGATGCCGAAAAAGCTGCAGTTTTTGATTTCAATGTTCAAGACAGTTCGCAAGTATTTGATTTATTTATAAAAATTGCCAATACCAATAATTATCGTTACAGTAATCTGTGGTTGTTGGTTAAAACTTCGGTTGAAGAAGGCGATATTGCCTACGATACATTAGAATATTTTTTGGCTGATGAAAAAGGGAAGTGGTTGGGAAAAAAAGAAGGAGAAGCGTTTTTGAATAATTTTCCGTATAAAAATGAAGTTCGCTTTCCGCGAAAAGGCAAATATTCGGTTGAGATTATTCAATTAATGCGCGATGAAAAATTAAAAGGAATAAACAAAGTAGGTTTTAAAATTGAAAAATTAAAATAATAAAATCTAAAAGTGGGAAAGAATAAATTAGCAAAATTTGAGGAAATGAAAAGCTTTGATAATGTTTATCAAAGCGGTTTTAAAGAAGTATTAAATAATGATTTTCACCTGAAAGGTAAGTGGAATAGTGAAGTCTTTAAAAACAATAAGCCCATTGTTCTTGAATTGGGTTGCGGGAAAGGTGAATATACGGTTGGCTTGGCAAAGCGCTATCCCGATAAAAATTTTATTGGTATTGATATAAAAGGCGCTCGAATTTATAAAGGTGCGAAAGCTGCATTAGAAAATAATTTACAGAATGTCCGATTTATACGTACACGCATTGATTTTATATTATCCTTTTTTGCCGAAAATGAAGTAAGTGAAATTTGGTTGACTTTTCCCGATCCGCAACCAAAAAAGTATAAAAAAAGACTAAGTTCTTCGGTGTTTTTAAATCGCTATGCCAAATTTTTAAAAAAAGATGCGCAAATACATCTAAAAACCGATAATCGTTTATTGTATGAATATACAAAAGCTTTGGCAGAAGTAAATAAATTTAAAATTAGTACAGCCTGTGCCGATGTGTATAATAACAACAGCTTACCTGAAGAAGTGTTAAATATTCAGACATTTTATGAAAAGCAATTCCTTGCAGAAAATAAAAATATACATTATTTAAACTTTGTTTTACATAACATATTGCCTTATATTGAACCCACAGAATTTAATGATAAATTTGCAAAAGAGTTTATCAGCTAAATTGTAAATTTTCAGAATTTATAAGCACACAATTTTAGGTATAAATTAATTATTGAACCCAAAATCAATCCTTTGAAAAAATTTGTAAAAAATATTTTACTTATTTTTAATTTTTTGGCAGCAACAGCTATCTTGTTTGCCTATATTTCGGCATATATAAGTCCTGCAGATATTGCTTTTTTTGCTTTTTTGGGTCTGTTATATCCGGTTTTATTATTAATAAACCTTTTGTTTATAGCATTTTGGCTTTGGCGTAAAGATAAATTATTTTTAATATCAACAATTGCAATTATTGTAGGTTGGAGCTTTCTAAGTAGTTTTTTTCAAATTAATTTTAATAAAAAAGATTTTAAAGCAAAGGAAAAATCATTAAAGGTATTATCCTACAACGTTCGTGTATTTAACCTGTGGAATTGGTCAACAGATAAAAACCGAAGGACCAAAACCTATGAGTTTATTAAAGATGTACAAGCAGATATTGTCTGTTTACAAGAGTTTTATTCAAGTAATCGATACGGAAAAAATGCTGTTGATTCATTAAGTAAAAATTCCGGTTTGGAATATAAGTATGTCTCTTTTGCAAAGAACAAAAATAAAGTTTATCATCACGGAATAGCTATTTTTTCAAAATATCCAATCATCAGTAAAGGCATTGTACAATTAGAAAATTCTGAAAACTTTTGTATCTATACAAATGTTAAAGTCAAGAAAGATACATTTCGTGTATATAATGTTCATTTAGAATCAATTCATCTGGGAAATGTTGATTATCAAGCTATTGACAATTTAGATAATGATACATTGAGCAATGCTGTTCATTATAAAAACATTTTGAAAAAGTTAAAAACCGCATACATTAACCGTTCACGACAGGTTGATATAATTGCTGCACATTTGGAAAAATCACCCTATCCGGTAATTGTTTGCGGCGATTTTAACGACCCGCCTTTCTCTTATTCGTAT
>JALSLF010000570.1 GCA_026988445.1 Bacteroidales bacterium | reverse complement strand
GCATTTTCGCGCCACATAGAAAGACTTGCATCTAAAATCAGTTCATCAAATTCAAATAAATCAATTACTTGCCGGATATTTGCATTAAAACCTTTGGATATAACCAGTAGGTTTACTTTTAGTTTCCGTTTACTTTGTTTGTCGGTAAAATGCTGATTATTTAGCAAAACAATACGCCTTTTGTCTATTTCCAGATAATTACTTTTGAGAAAAAACATATTTTTTGAATTCGGAAAGCATACATAATCAATAAACCTATTTGTTAAATAATTATCTATCAGGTATTTATAATTTTGACTTTGGATAAAACTACTATCGGTTAATACAAACAGTTTATTGTTCAATTTTAGGGTGATGAGCGAGTTGTTGGAATTAAAAATGACTAATTCATTTTGTTTTATTGAATTTATTTTACGATATGCCCTTGAAGTGAAAAACAACAGAAGTAAAATCAGACTTGTAAAAATGGTAAACTTACGCTTATAATTTATAAAATAAATTATCCATACAAGCACTACAAGATAGAGAATTATACTTTCCGTTAATGAAAAACTAATATTTTGAATACTTGAAAAAGGCAAGTTTTCAATTGTTCGTGTTGCAAAATTCAAAGCACTAAGCACATATTTTAACAAGTATGCAAAAAAGTTAGACAAAAAACTGACAGAATTGAACAAAAGCAGAGCAATAGCCAAACTTATAATCAGATAAGCTGCCGGAATAACCACTAAATTACTCAAGAAAAAATAAACGGGAAATTTATGAAAATAATAAATGCTTATTGGGAAAGTTCCTATTTGAGCAGCAATAGAAACACTTGTAAGCGCCCAAATTTTATCAAGTAGCCAATTGTTAATTTCAAAAATCCGATAAAGTAAGGGTTGAAAATAAACAATGGCAATAACCGCAGCATAAGATAGTTGAAAACCTACATGCAGAATTATTAACGGGTTTACCAACAAAATTAAAAATGCCGAAGCTGCAATAGAATTATAAATGCTCGGATGTCTGCCGGATACTTGTCCGATAATAATAAGTGTCAGCATTAAAGAAGCACGCTTAACCGAAGGCGACAATCCGGTTATAAAAGCAAAAAACCAAATAAAAATAATGAGTATGCCTGCTTTTAAAATACGTAAAAGCCTTTTTTTATCCATAAAAAACAGCAAACTGTTTAATATCAGATAAATTATACCTACATGCAAACCGGAAACAGCCAAAATATGCATTGCACCGCTTGAAGCGTAGCTTTCAGCAATATCATCACTTAAAAAATCTTTTACACCCAAAGTTAAAGCGGCAAGAACTGAAAATTCATCACCCGAAATTCCCTTTTCTTTATAGATAGATAAAAGTTCATTCCGGATTTTATAAGCTGATGAATAGATAATACTTCCCTTATTTTGAGCTATTCGTTTCCATTTTCCCTGTTTTATATATGCTTGATAATATATATTTTTGTTTGCCAGATACTTTTTATAATCAAATTCATAAGGATTTCCGCGATTTTGTACCGGATGAAAACGTGTGTTAATAATTAATAAATCACCATATTTGAGTGCCTTTGAAAGACTGTCTTTTTGAAAATAAACAATTACCTTTTCACTACAGCTTTGCCACGCACTGTCTGTTTGAAAAGACTGTATGCGCAAAATTACTTTTACCGATTTTTCGGTTTCTTTAACCGGTTCAATTATTTTAGCCGTATATAAATCGTAATCGGTAAATGTACGCTTTGATTGTAAATGAAAATCGCTTATAACATAGCCGGTTAAGAACAAACTTATAAATATTAAAACACCACTTATCCACCTGCGATGATAATTAGGGCTTTTGTCCTCAAAAAATTTATAGATACCCGCGATTATTAAAAAAGCAATTAATTGATAAAAAGAATATTTTACAAAATGTGGAGAATAAATTTTAAATAATATGCCAATAATGAAAGGTATTATTAACCTGAAAAACGGAGTCTTGCGTATTTCATGGATGATTTTCATTAGGAATTATGACTTTTACCGTAAATTTAATGAAAATATCAGATAGTTATTACAGGTTTATCAAAAAAAAAACAGGATGCTTAGAAAAACATCCTGTTTAAAATATAGTTTTAACCTTTTCTTACTTCAACATAGCAGACGGGTCATTAATCACCGCTGATTTTTCAACCGTTAAACGTACTTTATCGGCAATTTCAATCACAACGGTAGTATCTTTAACATCAGCTACTTTACCGTGAATACCACCAATGGTAATAATTTTGTCGCCTTTTTTGATAGATTCTCTAAATTGTCTTAATTCTTTTTGCTTTTTCATTTGTGGTCTAATCATGAAAAAATAAAAAACCACAATAACCAATACCAAAGGCAATAAAGATACCAAAGGGTTATCATTTCCGCCTTGCGGAGCCATTAATAATACAAATAATAAATTGTTAATCATATTCTTCTAATTTTAAATTTTTACTAAATTTATATGCTTATTTAATTGTTGCTGCAATAGTTAGTTCATGAACCGGAGGTATAGTATTTGCATAAACATTTACTTTTTTAATTTGTAAACCACGAAAACCCTCACTGTTAAAAATCAGTTCAATATATCCTTCTGCACCCGGTTTTACCTCATCTTTTTCATAATCGGCAACGGTACAACCACAATCTGCCATTACTTTTGAAATATACAAACCGGCATTTCCCGTATTTTTAAAAATAAAACGATGCGTAACCAGCTCACCACCTGCAATGGTACCAAAATCATATTCTGTTTCGTAAAATTCTATAGAGCTTAGTGCATGTTTTTCTTGTCTTTCTTTTGAACCGGATTTGGGGTTATTCGTATTGCACGATGCAAAACTGAAAATTACCCAAATACCAATAAAATATTTTAAATATCTACTCATTTTATTAAAGTATAAATGCAAAGAAATAAAAAAAGAATTAACCGACAAGTCCTCGCCCTATCTTTTTTATTTTATTTTCTTTACTTAAAGATTTTATAATTTGATCCAGCAAACCGTTTATAAAAGTTTTACTTTTTTCGGTACTGTAATATTTTGATATTTCAATATACTCATTTAAAGTAACTTTAATGGGTATTGATGAAAACTCCAAAACTTCGGCTATTGCCAATTGTAAAATCATACGATCGGTTTGGGCTATCCTGTCCGGGTCCCAATTCTTAGTATGTTTTTCAATTATTTTTAAATATTCATCGGCATTAACTATAGTTTTGCGTAACAACAATCTTGCAAAATCATGATCATCCTCATTTTTGAATACGGGTAATAATTTCACCCTCCCCTGCTGATTAACTCTTTCAAGGGTTTTCATAAGCATAATCATTACAAAACTAAAATCATCATTCCAGTATATGCTCTCTTCCTCTAAAAACTCTTGAAGATTCTCATCATTTACTAAAAACTCTGTATAAAACCGAATAAGCAATTCTTTATCTTCTTTAAAATCATTACCGGAGGCTTTCATCATGTCGGCATACACATCCGATTGAATAAAAGCAGTATAAATTTGCTTAATAAAATCAGGATAGGCTTTCCAATTAAGTTTTCTTTTTTCAAGCAAATCTGATAATTGGTCAGAACTACTTAATATTTCAATAAATTGATTATCCTGAAAGTTCAAATTCGGATTTAAGTCTTCGGGAGTAGCAAATCTTTTCTGCCTTCGTTGAAGAATTTTTTTTCGTTCAAGTGCTGCAATTTCTTGCGGTAAAGCCAACAACATAAGGTATAAGTCATAGTATTTTTCAATGCTATGAAACAACTCTTTTTCGGCATTTAAAGAACTTACATCGCCTTTTTTAGAATAGGCATATAAAATTTGAAGTGCTTTTATTCTTATTAATCTTCTACTTATCATTTAAAAGAACCTGTATATTAAAAATCAGCGACAAAATTAATCAGAATATTGTGATTTGAAAATTATTTAAGGCTTATTAACTTTTAAAGAAAAATTTATTGATTTTTCGGTAACAGTATTCTAAAACTTATACCTAAATTGAGCGATTATGTACAAAAAGAAGTGCCGAGATATTGAGATTAAAAAGTTTAGAAAAAAAGTAAGAATACCCTATGGTATTTGAGTCTTTTTTTGTAAATCTTTTTAACTCAATAGATTGGTACTTATTGAAGTAGATAATCACTCAATTTAGGTTATAATCAATAGATTTGTAAAATCAAATATTTTAGCAAGAATTTTCTTTTTTTATTTAATTTTTCAGATTTATATTTGCATAGTTGTAATTTTTACAATATTATTACAAAAAATTTTTATTAATCTTATTTTGATGTAAGTATGGACGAATTTGAAAAAACAGAAGGTTACGAAAGAGAAGAAATTTTTTCAAAAGCCGTTAGAGCAGGTAAAAGAACCTATTTTTTTGATGTTAAAGCAACACGAAAAAACGATTACTACTTAACTATTACCGAGCGCAAAAGGCGTTATGACCAAAATGGAAATTTTCAAATAGAAAAGCATAAAATCTTTTTGTATAAAGAAGATTTTGAAAAATTCAGCGAAGGTTTAAGCGAAGTAGTTGCCTTTATTAAAAAAGCGCAAGGAAATCATGAAACAGTTCATGTAACCGAAGAAGTTGAGAAAAAAGACTTTACCGGAGTTGAATTTGAAGATTTAGACAAATAGTTTTTAGTTAAAACTATTATTTTTTAGTTTTTTCTGAATAATTAACAGATAAAAAAGCATTATCGTTAAACGATAATGCTTTTGCTTTTTTTGAAAAAAATTATTTTGCTCCAACGCTCTTAACGCCGGGCATTTTTATACTTTTAAACGAATCGGTTACGGGTGAAAAGCCATCAGAGTCATATATTACACGCCCGTCTCCGTTTTCAATCCAATAACCGGTGGTATTGCCGTAATTATCCAACATAAAATTGGCAAAATATAAGTTTTTAATTCCTTCGGCAGTCCATTCGCCCGAAATTACATGAACCATTTTTGCTTTACTGCCATCGTCTGCTTCGGCATTTACTTCAACAAATACCGAAAATTTATTATCATCACCTACAATATAACTACCCATTCCCGTACCACTTTCCGGTCCGTTTAAATAGTTCATCGAAATACTTAGTTTGCTATTGTCCTGATTATAAAATTTAACATAGTAATCGCTATACGTATGACCTATTTGGTCAGATTCTCTATTACTGGCTTTTAAAACAAAGGGCGAAGCAAGATAAGAGTTTTCAATATTTGGCGGATTTTCTCCACCATAAATCGGCATACCCATTGATTCCATTTCATTTAAAATTGAATCGGGAACCAAATTAACAATTTCCTCAGTTAAACCTTGCTCATTTACCAAACTTGCCAAATCGCCTTCGCAACTGCTCATAAAAAAAGTAAATCCTGCAATCCAAAATAAATATATTATCTTTTTCATAGTACTAATTTTTTTAAGGTTAAACATGTACTAAAATAACGAAAATAATAGAGAAAATATATTAATAATTTTATGATATTGATATTTACACTATTATAATTGACAGATAATTCAATTTCCATGATTAAAACCGGAATTATCAGGAAGTATTAATCCGATAAAATAGAAAAAAGACTATATTTGGGCTGATAAAAAGATGGTATTACTGCGAATTTAGTGGAAACAGTAAAAAATGAATTTTAATAATGTGTTTTTATAGAACTATTTGGGTTGGATGTTAGAAGTTAGATGACCGAAGTTTGTTTACTTCTGACATCTAACTTCTAACATCCAACCTGTTAATCAAAATAGTACATTACCCACTAAAATGGTAGTAGAACCCAAAAGATAAAACTTTAATAATTATGAATATTGCTTTTTACATAAGTTCTACAGGTTGGGGTGGTTTAGAAATGAATACCCTCAAACTTGCACGTTTATTAACAGAAAAAAATTATGAAATAACACTCTTTTCACAAAAAGAATCGACAATTTATAATAAAGGTAAAGATATTTTCAGTTCGGTGGTCTTGTTGAAAAAGCCGGGTAAATATTTTGATTTTATATCGGCGAAAAAAATAAGTACGGCTTTAAAAAAACGAAATATTCAAAAAATAATGGTTTTTGACAATAAGGATATTGATGTAATTTCATGGACCAAAAAACTATTTTTTACGGAACTTACGATTATATACCAACAGCATATGCAGCTAAGGTTAAATAAAAAAGATTTCATACATACTTTTCGATACAAATCCATTGACTATTGGATTAGTCCCTTGGAATATCTAAAAAGTAAAGTTTTAGAAAACACAAAAGTTCAGGAAGAAAAAATACGTGTTATTCCATTGGGTGTAGATATTAAGCGGTTTACCAAGCAAAAATATACGAAGCAAGAAGCAAGAGCCACTTTAAAAATTAATCCGAAAGCCCCTTTAATGGGAATTATCGGACGGATTACCGAAAAGAAAGGACAGCTATTTCTTGTTGAAGCACTGGCAAAACTAAAGCAAGAAAATCTTAATGTTGAATTACTTATTTTTGGTTCACCAACGGTAAATGAACCCCAAGCACAAAAATATTTTCAACAGATAAAAGAAAGCGTAAAACAAAATGCTATGGAAAATATTGTCCATTTTGTTGATTTTAACGAAGACGTAGCACTTTTTTACAATGCCATAGATATTTTTGTTCTGGCAACAGAAAGCGAGACTTACGGAATGGTAACCATTGAAGCAATGCTATCGGGCATACCTGTTATTGCCACCAATTCCGGCGGAACAAGTGAAATATTAGATTTTGGTAATTACGGCACCCTATACGAATACAATAATACAGCAGATTTTTGCAAAAAACTGGAGTATATGCTGAAAAACCCTGTCGAAATTGAAGCAAAAGCCCTTTCAGCAAAGGAAACAGCCGTAAGTAAATACGACCAAAACATTGAAGTACAAGAAATTGACAAATTACTTAATTTAGTCTGATTAATTCATGCGTTTTTTCTTTGTCGGAATTAAGGCGCCAAACCTTGCAGTTGTATTCTAATACGACAAAAGGTTTGCAACGAAAAGTCCGGCAAAGAAAAAATGCACCTTTGGTAAACTTAATAATCTAAAACATTTTTACAGCAACCATATATATAACTAATTACAGTCCTATATGCGATAAATTGATAA
>JALSLF010000569.1 GCA_026988445.1 Bacteroidales bacterium | reverse complement strand
CGAAGGATAGTGTATTTATTATGGATAGATTGTCTTCGCATCTTACTAAAGCTGCTTATAAGTATTTATCCGATTCATTGAATATTTCTGTAGATTATCAAGATATTCAAAATATTTTGACTAATCGTTTATTTATTTATCCGAAGGATAAAACCATGGATTTAAAAGAGCAGTTTATTAATAATTATGTTTTTAAAAAGCAAATTAATGATATTCAACTATATAGAAAAACTATTAGTAATATAGAGCAATTAATTGTCATTGCGCCTAACGATTATCATATTAAAGAATCAAAAGTGAATGATTTAGCTAATAAACGCATGATGAACATAAAATTTATTGATTTATTTTCTGAGGATTTCAAAAATATACCAAAATCTATTTCAATTGTTAGTTTTTCTGATGATAAATATACAAATATTGATATTGATTATTTAAAAGTGCAGAAGAACAAGGAACTTCGTTTTTCTTTTAAAGTGCCTTCTAAATATGATATAACTGTTTATTAATGAATAGAGTAATATTTATATTGATTTTTATTTTATTTGGTTTTGCTGCTTTGAAAGCCCAAAGTCTTAATTATTATCAAAAAATTAAGGATAAAAATAAAACTTCGATTAACTATTCAAAAAATATTCTTCAAGATTTAAAAAAAGATAATAAAAATAAATTAGATCAATTATATTTAATTCAGAATGAATTAAACAAAAGAAAATCAACCATTACCATCATAAATCAAGAATTAAGTTTAATTTCAAACGATATATCGCGTAAGCGTGAACAATTAAAAGAACTTTATTATCAGTTGGAAATTGAGAAAAATGAATATTCTAAACTCATTTATTATGCTTATTTGAATTTATCGGTACAAGACCGATTAATGTATATACTTTCTGCAAATTCTTTTAATCAGGCATACAAACGTATTCTTTATTTAAAACAGCTTACGGATTATCGAAAATCTAAATACATTACTATCTCTACATCTATTTCTAAAATTGATTCTTCCATCATCGCTTTGAACCAATTAGAAGATGAAAAGAAATCTTTGGTTTCAGAAAAAATTTCCGAACGAGATTCCTTATATCAAATAAAGCGTCAATTGAATTTTGCTATTAATGATTTACGAAAGGAAATTTATAAAATAGAACAAATTGAACAAAAGAACCGTTCTGCGAAACAAGCGATTTCAAGTTCCGTAGGCAAAGAAATTTCCAAAAACTTATCAAACAGTTCTGCTACAAGTAAATTTCAGACAGTTAAATCGGGAAAAATTACCGGAGCTGATTTTGCTAAATACAAACGTCAACATATTTGGCCGCTTCGTAATTTTGTGTTGTTGCATAAATTTGGTAATTATCATCATTCCGTATTAACCAATATAGTGGTAAAAAACGATGGAGTTGAATTAGGTGCAAAACCCGGTTCCAATGTTTATGCCATTTATAAGGGTTTGGTGGTTAATATTATTGCCATACCGGGTGTTGGGCAATCAATCATTATTCGGCATGGCGACTATTATTCTGTTTATTCCAAATTGGGAAATGTTTATGTAAAAAGGGGACAAAATGTTTCGCGTGGTCAGCGCATAGCTCAACTTCGCACCGACCAGAAATTAGAAAAAATGTCTTTTCAAATTTGGAAGGGTAAAGAAAAATTAAATCCGCAGAAATGGCTTAAACGTTTTTAAGCTTATTTTACATTTTCTATTTAAGTTTTTGCATTTTTCCAAATTATTCCTTATTTTATATTTTTTTAATTGGTACTTTTGTTTTTGATTCTTTATCATGAATAAATCGTATCAAATATTAATTGCTAAGCTTGATTATTTTATCAAACAATACTACTTGTATGAAATTCTGAAAGGAATCTTTATAAGTATTAGCGTTTTGTTGTTTGTTTGGTTGTTTGAATCGATTATTGAATATTATAATTATACTTCTGTTTCGTTCCGGCGATTTTTGTTTTTTGCTACACTTTTAATTGTTTTATTACTTTTTCTTTATTTTATTGTTCGTCCGGTTTTTGCTTTATTAAAGATAGGAAAATTTATTAATCGAAAACAAGCTTCCCTTATTATAAGTCGTCATTTTCCCGATGTATCCGATAAATTATTAAACACTCTTGAGTTAGGTGAAAATTTATCTGCTAATTCTGATAATGCACTTTTATTGGCTAGTATTGAACAACGTACCGAGCTATTAAATCCCTTGCCTTTTAAAATTGCTTTACCTTATCAGTCTTTAAAAAAGTCTTTTTTTTATTTTATTACCGGTTTTGTAATTATTTCTACGGTTTTTCTTTTTACTCCTTATGTCTTAAGTGAAGGCAGCTCAAGAATTTTAAATTATAATACCGTCTATGAAAAACCGGCTCCTTTTCGTTTTAATTTTTTAAATTATAAAAATTATCTTAAACGGGGTGATAAATTAGCGGTTCAATTAAATATTGAGGGAGAATATATTCCCGACAATGTTTATATTTCTATTGGTAATAATTTATTTATGATGAATAAGGATAATCATCATAAAAGTAATTTTCTATTTGATATTAAAAATTTGAATAACGATATTTCTATTTTTTTTACTGCTGATAATTATCGTTCTAAAATTTATCAAATTAAAGTTTTACCTGCACCGGTTTTAAAAGATTTTATTGTTGATGTTTTTCCTCCTGCTTATACCGGAATTAATAAATTCAGTTTAAATAATTCCGGTGATTTAAATATCCCTTATGGTTCAAAAGTTAAGTGGACATTTGTATCAAATTATACAGATTCTGTTTTTATTATTTTTGATTCTTTGCAGAAAGTGTGCAATAGAGTAGGGGAGCAATTTACTTTTGAGCGTCGGTTTTTAAAATCATCTAATTATTCAATAATATATAGTAATCAATTTTTTACCGAAAAAAACGATATAGATTATCAAATTTCACTTATTCCTGATTTATTTCCTGAAATTAATCTCAAAATGGTTGAGGATTCACTTCATTTTTCTTCCTTTTACTATATGCTAAACGTTATTGATGATTACGGCTTTTCTAAATTACAATTTAAGTATCGAATTGTTAGTTCATTAGATACTTCATCGCTTATTTCTTTACCCGTTCAAATCCTTAAAAATTTAAAGAATCAAGATGTTTTTTATTATTTTGATTTTTCAAAAATTCAACTTCCTATATCTAATGCATCCATAGAATATTATTTTGAGATTTTTGATAATGATTATATTTCCGGATATAAATCTACCCGTAGTCCGATACATATTTTTAAACCACTATCCTTCGAAGAACAAAAAGATAAAATTGATGAATACAGTAAAGGTACAGAATCTTATATAGAAAAATCAAAGAAATTAGTTTCAGAGATTAATAAAGATATTAAAGAATTTAGACGCAAGGAATTAAATAATGAATTAAATGAATGGGAAAAGAAAAATTTCATTAAAAATATTAGTGCCAAACAAAAGCAATTAGATAATTTACTCGAAAAAATTAAAAACGAAAATCTAAAGAAAAATAATTTAGACGATCAACTTTATAAAAAAAACAAAGATATATTAGATAAACAAAAACAAATTCAAAAAATTTTAGATCAATTAATGGATGAGGAGTTGAAGCAATTATTAAAGGAGTTGGAAGAACTTCAAAATAAATTTGATGATAAAAAATTTGAACAGCTTCGCCAAAAATTAGATTTATCGTATGAAGATTTAGATAAAAATTTAGATAAAACTTTAGAGCTTTTAAAAAGGTATGAAGTTGAAGAAAAAGTTCAACGTTTATCAGAGGATTTAAATAAATTATCAAAGAAGCAAGATGCTTTAAAAAATAAAAATTATAAAAAATCAGAAACGGAAAGACAGAAAATTGAACAGAAAAGTATTCAAAATTCATTAAATCGTTTAAAAAATGATTTTGAAAAAACTTTACAAAAAAATTCAGAATTAAAAAGTCCCTATCAAATGCAAAATATGGATAATGATTTTCAGGATATTCAGCAGAGTTTAGATAAAATCCAACAGGAGATAGGGAAAAAATCCTCAAAAAAAATAAAACAACAACAAAGGGATGCTTCTGATAAAATGAAAAATCTATCCAAGAAAATGGAGGATATGCTCAACGATATGAATAGTATGTCTATGAATATGAATATGGAAGATTTAAGACAAATCATTGAAAACTTAAATGAATTTTCTTTTCAGCAGGAAGATATTTATAAGAAACTTCAACCTACTTATGCTACTGATCCTTTGTATAATATATTAATGAAAGAGCAGAATAAGTTAGATCATGATTTTGTTATTATTAAAGATTCCTTAAATTCGTTGGCAAGTCGTGTTGTTCAAATGAATCAATTAATTAATAAAGAGCTCAAAAATATTAATTACTCAATGCAAACTGCATTAAAAGAATTTGAGCAATTACATCGTCGAGCTGTGATGCGCCAACAAAGAAGTATCATTAATTCTACAAATATATTGGCTTTATATTTAGATGAATTAAGTGATCAGCTTCAAAATCAAATGTCGCAAAGCGGTTCCGGTAAAGGCAAAAAACCGATGCCCAAAAATGCGATGCAACAATTAAAACAACAGCAACAAAACTTAAAACAACAGTTGGAACAATTATTGGAAGAACTTAAAAAGTCAGGAGGAAAGAAGAACGGTAAAGTTAATGAGCAAATTGTTAAAACTTTGGCAGAACAAGAAATTTTTAATAAAATGCTTAAGGATATTCAAAATTCTAAAGGGATTAGTCCCGAAGGAATGAAACAATTAAAACAAATAAAACAAATTTCGGATAAAAATATAAATGATTTAATTAACAAAAATATTACTCAGGAACTTATTCGCAGAAATCAACAAATTAAAACCAGACTTTTAGAGGCTGAAAATGCTGAACGAAAACGTGAGCAGGATAAGGAAAGAGAATCTAAGGAAGCTATAAATAAACAGCGAAGTTTTCCGCCGGAAATTGAACAGTTTTTAAAACGAAAATCAAAGTATAAAGAAACTTTACAAAAATATAATTTAAATTTGAATTTATATTATAAAAATTTGAGTAAAGAGTATTATCAACGTATAAAATAATATTTTGTTTAACATAAAATTACTATATGGAAGGCGCAGTTAAAATACCTTCGGATATGACCAATATTTATCGTGCGGAGCGCTTGGTAGATACTATTTCAGAAAAACTAAATATTGGTGATGAGCAATACGGCAATATTTTAGTTTGTATTGTTGAGGCGGTTAGTAATGCAATTCAACACGGGAACTTAAATGATGTTACTAAAATTGTTTATTTATCTTATTCTTATAATAAAGGTAAATTGGATTTTACCATTGAAGATGAGGGGAACGGATTTGATTTAGATAAAGTGCCCGATCCTACTTTACCTGAGAATGTTGAAAACATTAAAGGGCGTGGTATTTTTTTAATAAGACATTTATCTGATGAAATAAGATTTGAAGATAAAGGCTCAAAATTGCATATTACTTTTTATATTGATTAATATGAACATACTTTTTTTTTATGAAGATATTCAAGAATTTGATTTTAATTCTAAACTTTGTACTTCTTGGATATTGGAATGTATTAATGAACGTAATAAAATTAGTGGAGATTTAAACTTTATTTTTACTTCCGATAAATATTTGTTAGCTATTAACCGGCAATATTTGCAACATGATTATTATACGGATATTGTTACTTTTGATTATTGTGTTGAAAATACAATAAGTGGAGATATTTACATATCTGTTGATAGGGTAAAGGATAATGCCGTCGAGTATAATCAATCGTTCAATCAAGAACTGCATCGAGTTATTATTCACGGTGTGTTGCATTTACTTGGTTTAAAGGATCATTCTGAAGAAGAAAAAATCCAAATGCGTAATGCTGAAAATTTGTGTTTAGAGAAAATTAATTTATTTGAAAGATAGGGTAGAGGAGATGGAATTTAATTATGATGTTATTGTTGTAGGTGGTGGACATGCCGGTTGTGAAGCTGCAACTGCTGCCGCTAATTTGGGTTCTAAAACTTTGTTAATCAGCATGGATATGGCAAAGTATGCTCAAATGTCTTGCAATCCTGCAGTAGGCGGAATTGCCAAAGGGCAAATTGTACGAGAGATTGATGCCTTAGGAGGTTGGATGGGTATTGTTACCGATAGAACCAGTATTCAATTCCGTATGTTGAATAAGAGTAAAGGTCCTGCAATGTGGAGTCCGCGTGCACAAAGCGACCGTATGAAATTTTCCGAAGAATGGCGTAAGATTTTAGAGAATACTGATAATTTGAATTTATGGCAGGATTTGGTTGTTTCTTTGCTCATTGAAGATAATTCGGTTAAAGGTGTTCAAACCAAATTAGGTGTTAAATTTTATTCTAAAACAGTTGTTTTAACCAATGGTACTTTTTTAAATGGAATTATTCATATTGGTGATACACAGGTTGGGGGAGGACGAATGGCAGAACCGGCTTCTAAAGGAATTACTGAACAGTTGGTTTCAGTTGGTTTTGCTGCCGGACGCATGAAAACGGGTACACCACCGCGCTTAGATGGAAGAACTATTAATTTTTCGCTTATGCAGGAGCAATTAGGCGACGAAAATCCGGCATCTTTTTCTTATATAAAACAAGACAATAAACTTAAACAACGAAGTTGTTATATAACTTATACTAATTCGGATGTACATGACTCTTTACGTAAAGGCTTTGAGTTTTCACCTTTGTTTAATGGTACTATTCAAGGGGTTGGTCCTCGTTATTGTCCGAGTATAGAAGATAAAATCATTACTTTTGCCGATAAAGAAAAACATCAATTATTTTTAGAACCCGAAGGGGAATATACGCATGAGTATTATTTGAACGGTTTTTCTTCCTCATTACCCTTAAATGTTCAATTAGAGGCTTTACGAAAAATACCCGGATTGGAAAATGTTAATATTTACCGACCGGCTTATGCTATTGAATACGATTATTTTGACCCTACACAGCTCACATATACTTTGGAAACTAAATTAATTTCCAACTTATTTTTCGCGGGCCAAATTAATGGTACAACCGGTTATGAAGAAGCAGCCGCTCAAGGTTTAATTGCCGGTATAAATGCCCATCGAAAAGCAATAGGAGAGAAGGAGTTCATTTTAGG
>JALSLF010000568.1 GCA_026988445.1 Bacteroidales bacterium | reverse complement strand
ATTAGTAAATCTCCTTTGCAAATATTTTTCAACTGATTGTTCAACTATTTTAAATGTGTTGTCCAAAAAACAATGCATTTCTTCTTCTTGTTCAAAAAAACGGATTACCTCAGCATCTCGCCCCGTTAGTTCTACAAATTTTTCGTATTTACCCGGATTATGTACCGCACGACAGTCAAAAACAAAACCTCCTCCATTTCCCGAATCATCTACAGGAATACCTTTTTTATATGAAAAACTGTTAATCGTTACCGTTAAACGCCGCTTAGGTGTTTTAAATTTTTTCAATTCTTCGGATTGTGTTAGGGCACGCAACACTTTCATCAATTCCGGTAAGTCAATAGGTAGTTTTACCGTATCAAGCAGATATTCTAAATTTTGAATA
This sequence comes from Bacteroidales bacterium, assembly GCA_026988445.1. Taxonomy (GTDB): domain Bacteria; phylum Bacteroidota; class Bacteroidia; order Bacteroidales; family NBLH01; genus NBLH01. The sequence continues at coordinate 6,773 of JALSLF010000568.1, read as the reverse complement.
GCAAAAGGAATACTTTGCAAAAAATGGGTCTTTTTTTCATAAAATCCGCGAAAGCCAAAAGCCCCCATTGCTTGCATAATACGTATCAGTACATATCCGAAATAATATCCGTTAAATTTATCTACATCAACCTCTTGGTATTCTGATAGCTTATCAATATAAAATTTTCTTAAAGAATTGCGCACTTCTTGGGGTATATCAGCCTTAGCATCATACAATAACGAAGCTAAATCATACTGTAAAGCTCCTTTCCGTCCCCCTTGATAATCAATAAAATACGGTTCTTTATTGCGTATCATGATGTTACGGGTTTGAAAATCGCGATAAAGAAAATAATCGGTCTTTGCTTCCAATAAAAAATCGGAAAATTTTAAAAAATCATTTTCCAAATCTTGTTCATCAAAAGGAATTTTTGCCAATTTTAAAAAATAGTACTTAAAATAATTCAAATCCCACATCATCGACTGCTTATCAAAAGCTGCCCGCGGGTAACAATATGAATAATTAAAACCTTCTGAGCCTTTAATTTGAAAATCAACCAAACGGCTTAGTACTTTTTTTAAAATATCAATTAATTTATCGGGAAACTCAACACCCGGACGATTTTCGGTAATATAAGCAAACAGAGTAGTATCTCCTAAATCCTCTTGTAAATAGATATTATTATCTAAATTTGCTTCATAAATTTCAGGAACAGGCAAATTTTTAAGCTTAAAATGCTTTGAAAATTCAACAAAAGCAATATTCTCTTTGCGGTCTTCATTATAAACCGCAATGGCTGTTTTGCTGCTTCCTATTATTCTGTAATATTTTCTGTATGAACCGGACTCAGGCAAAGCTATTGTTTCTTTTGCCTCTTTCCCACTCCAATTTTTAAAAAGTTTTTCAATAGATTGTTTAATTTCTCTTTTCAATGATTTTTAATTTAACAGATTACACATTTTTATAAAAAAACAAATGCCCTGCATATTGCAGAGCGTTTTATCATTCGTTATGCTGTGGTGCTTCCGTGCCCACTAAACGAATAAATTCTTGTATTTTAGCATTTGGCACAGTTACCGATAAATGATACTGCTTTAATTTCCATGCTCCTTTCCTTTTTTCCAACACCCCTGACGAACGACAAAGCCCCATCCAAGTATTTAATGTTTCATTAAACCAAGCCGTTTTTTTATTTCCTGAAAAATATACTTGACGTTCTATGGGTTCAAAACTCCAAGCTTTACCTTTATCAAAATAAGCTTTGGCAAATTGCACAACTTCTTGTTTTGTCCATCGCTCACTGGCATCTGTACCAATATAGATACAATCATCATCCATAAAATCAAAAAATTCATTGGCATTAGCATCGGCAGCTGCTTTGTGCCAATTATTCATCAAACGATTGATTATTTTCACTTCTTTATCTTGCCCGAAACCTGATGAATGAACAAAGAATAAACTCAAAAAAACCAACAAAACTTTCGTTTTAATCTTCATTTTTCTTTTTTTTGGATTTTTTATCATTGCCTTTAATGTCGTCCGGTTTGTCTTCTACATAAACGGTTTTCCCAAAGTCCATTAAAGAAAAATTAACATAACGCTTTGGGTTTTCATGCATATCGCGCAATAAACGATTAAGGTGGTAAGTTGCATTTTCAATATTCATATATAATGTATCGTTATGTAAAAGTTGCGATATAGTTCCATCACCTTTATTCACAGCAGTTAAAATTTCATTAAATTGCAGCAAAGCTGTATCTACTTGCATCAGCGTATGTGCAATATCGGCTTGTGCCAAGGAATCACTAATTGCAGAAAAGTTTTCAATAATATTGGATATTTCATCCTTATTGTTTTCTAAGGCAGAGCTAATTGAATCTACATTACTTAAAATATGAGCAATCCGGGTACTTTCGGAAGACATCAAAGTGTCCACAACCATAGTTGAACGTTCTAAATTAGCTACTGTATTTTTTAAACTGGCAAAAGTTCTTCGTAGATTTTCTTGTGTTTTTTCGTTAAAAACAGCGCGAAACATCACAATTGCCGAATCAATTGAACCGATTAAACTTTCAGCCTTTCTTTTTAAAGGTAAAATTTCCATATTTACCTGCTCCATTAAATCCCCCTCAATAGCGCCGGGTATTGTATCTCCATCCATATAATAATCTTCTCCACTGCCATAAAGTATGCGAACCGCCTTTGTACCCATCAAATCAGTACTGTATATTTGAGCAACAGCACCTTTACGTACTTTAAATTTTGAGTTAATCATTATTTGAGCCACTATATACTCTGAGCTATCCTGATACAGTTTTATATCGGTTACTTGTCCTATTTTATAGCCGTTAATCATCACCGAACCGGAGGGAGTAAGCCCACTAATATCTTTATAAACTACATAATAATAATTTTCTTTATTGAAAATATCTTTACCTCTGAGAAAACTTATTCCCCAGATAAGAACGGCAATAGCAAAGATTACCATTATACCAATTTTAATAATGCCTGATTTGCTCATAAATATATTTTTGACAAATTTACATTAAAATTTTTAATTCTCTTTTTTTCAAAACTATCTCCTGCCAATTTCTTTTAAAGCCTGATCTAAGGGTATTCTTTTCCCATTTTTAAAAGAAACAACAAAAGCATCAGGAATTTTCTTTCTTACCTCTGCTTGAATTTTCAACACTTCGCTAAAACTATCGGTAGCACCATAATAATATTTATAAATTCCTTTATAGTTTATTTCTTTTACATTTTTCAAACCCTTAAATTCCGGAGAACCTGCCTGAATACGATTTATTGAAGATTTTATTTGTACTCGGAAAACAATTCCCGTTTCGGTTTTTGTATAAGTATTATTTACCGGTGTATTTTGTTTTTTTGTATTTGATTTCTCCACACTAACAGGAACATATTTACTGTTTCGCTCGATTTGATTTTTATAATCCCTAAAAGCTCTAAAAATTGCAGATGCTATAATAGATTGACCATAATCCGTCATTAAATATTTTTCTTCGGTAGGATTACTGATAAAGCCGGTTTCAACAAGTATAGCCGGCATGGTTGCATTCCATAGTACCACTAAACCTGCTTGACGCACTCCTCTGTCTTTCCTGCCGGCACGCTTCCTGAACTGGTCTTGTACAATCTTTGCCAATTGCAAACTCTGCTCTAAATGAGCATTTTGCAATAATGAAAGAGTTATATACGACTCGGGAGAGTTAGGATCAAAGCCTTTATAATTTTTTTTGTATGATTTTTCTTTCAAAATAACCGAGTTTTCAAGTTGGGCAACTTCTAAATTTTCATCACTTTTATCTACTCCCATAACATAAGTTGATGTACCGGTATAGCTCGATTTTTCGTTTGAATTTACATGAATGGAAATAAATACTTGAGCATTATTCTTATTGGCAATTTCTGCTCTTTTAAATAATTCGACAAAAACATCGGTTTTGCGGGTATAAATAACTTTAACTCCTTTTAAATTTTTTTGAATATAACTTCCTAGCTTTAAAGCAATTTTTAAAGTAATGTCTTTTTCGTATGCTTTTTTACCAATTGCACCCGGATCTTTTCCTCCGTGTCCTGCATCAATTACTACTGTATTGATTTTATATTGTGCATCTAAGGAAATATTCCCAAAAGACACAAAAAAAACAATCAATACAAATATTTTATAATAAGCAAGATAGCGTTTAATAATCAACATAAAATAATCTTTTCCCGTAAAAAACGTTAAATTTAATATCTAAATTTAGATAATGTATTATTTTCGCATTTTTTCTTATATTTTTGAATGCAGAAAACATTTTGTTTAATCCAAGCTAAATTGAGCGAATATGTACAAAAAGAAGTGCCAAGATATTGAGATTAAAAAGTTTAGAAAAAAGTAAGAATACCCTTTGGTATTAGCGTCTTTTTTTGTAAATTTTTTTAACTCAATAGATTGGTGCTTATTGAAGTAGATAATCGGTCAATTTAGGTACAAATATAGTACTAAGAATATTGTTTAAAAAATCAAACATAAAACTTTTCATTTTAATTTGTTTTGCAATGATTTCGCAAAACACTTTTGCCCAAAATCAGGATAGTTTGCCGGAGGTGAAAGATTCTATTACAGTGGATTCTTTAAAACTGATAGAAAACAGTGATAAAGCCATTGAAGCTCCTATTAATTACGGAGCAAAAGACTCAATGAAAGTTTCGCTAAAAACCAAAATGATTTATATGTATGGCGAAGCTAAAGTAAACATGGAAGATATAAATTTAGATGCCGGATTTATACGTGTAAATATGGACTCAAACTATATTTACGCAAAACCATTTGTAAGCGAGACCGGGGAAGAAACGGGTGTTCCTAAATTTCAACAAGGAAGTGAAAATTATGATGTGGACTCACTAAAATACAATCTGCAAACAAAAAAAGGTATTGTTTACGGAGTAATAACCGAACAAGCCGGAGGTTATTTGCATGGAACCAAAACAAAAATCCAACCCAATAAAGAAGTTCATATTTTAGATGGGAAATTTACGACTTGCGATGCAAAACACCCACATTTTTATATCGAATTAACAAAAGCAAAAGTAATTCCTGAAAAAAGAATTGTTACCGGTCCTTTTTATTTTGTTTTGGCAGATGTTCCTATTCCTGTGGGATTACCTTTTGGAATATTTCCAAACCAAAAAGAAAACCAATCGGGTATTTTAATGCCAAGTTATGGCGAAGAAGTAAGACGTGGTTTTTATCTTAAAAACGGCGGCTATTATTGGGCTATTAATCAGTATGTTGATGCTGCAATAATGGGTGAGATTTACACCAACGGTAGCTGGGGACTTAATCTGGTATCAAAATACAAAAGACGTTATAAATTTAGCGGAAATATGAACCTTACCTACCAAAACCTTGTAGAATCTGAGAAAGGTTTGCCGGATTATGCACAAAGCACTCAGTTTAGCGTGGTATTAAACTACAATAGAGACCCAAAAGCAAACCCAACATCAACATTTAGAACTGCTTTGAATTTCAGCTCTTCAAAATTTAACAAGTACAATTCATACAACCCAAATAATTTTGCCAATAACAACACTAATTCAAGTGTTTCTTACACCAAAACTTGGCCGGGTAAGCCCTTTAACTTTTCGGCAAACCTGAATATGACTCAAAACCTTAGCACTAAAAATATAAGTATGCAATTACCTACGCTTACTTTTATAGTGAATAAACAATTCCCGTTTAAGAAAAAAATACCGATGGGTAAAAAAAAGTGGTATGAAGATATTAGCGTGGGCTTTGATGCAAATTTTAAAAATACCTTAGACATTGGCGACTCTTTACTTTTTACCAACACAGCGCTTGACAAAATGAATAATGGCTTACAGTATAATGTACCTATCGGTGTGAGCATAAAACTTCTTAAATACATAATCTTCTCACCCTCCATAAGTTATAAAGGAAGGGTTTATTCTAAATACACCGAGCAGAACTGGCACGATGCAATAGTAGTTGGAGAGGATACCATACAAGAAGCCGGTTTTTATATGGATACATTATCAGGCATTAATCATTTGGCAGATTTTAGTGCTTCTGCCGGGTTTAGTACAACCCTTTATGGAATGATGGAATTTAAAAAGGGAAAAATTGCCGCTATAAGGCATGTTGTAAAACCCACAGCATCTGTAAGTTTTCGCCCTGATTTCGGAAAAGAATTTTGGGGCTATTACCGTACCGATTCAACTTATTATAGAGAAGATAAAGATGGAAATTTAGTTTATTACAAAATGTATTCGCCGTATAGTATAGGCATGTTTGGTGTTCCTGCTGCCGGAGAATCCGGCGTAATATCATTAGGCTTGAGTAATAACCTTGAAATGAAAGTACACTCAAAGGACACCTCCGAAAAATTTAAAAAAATTATTTTGCTTGAAAACTTACGTTTTGGAACAAGTTATAATATTGCTGCTGATAGCCTTAATTGGGCTCCTATGTCAATGGCTGCCACCACAAAATTATTTAAAAAGTTAAGCGTACAATATACCGGAGCAGTGGAATGGTACAAAAGAGACTCCTCAGGAAATTTCATAGATGAAGCCTATTTGAGAAATTTTGATGGATTTGGGCATTTAACATATAGCAGTATATCGCTTAGCGGAAGAATATCTTCGGATTTATTTAAAAAGAAAGATGCGCAAACAAAAAACTCTTCCAATAATAAAACAAGCGGAACGAAAAGAGGAAATAGTAAACAGGCGACAAACAATAGTACGGAAACAAATAATTATTTTAACTTTTCTGCTCCTTGGAGTATGAATATTCGATATAACTTTAAATATGCCTCCGTCTTTGATAAAACGCTACAAGACTTCAAACCAAAATTTACACAGACGGTAAATACGAATATGAGCCTAACACTAAATGAAAAATGGCGCATTAGTGCCCGATTAGATTATGATATTCAAAAAAGAGAGCTTTCGTATTGGTCTATGAATTTTTACAGAGACTTGCATTGCTGGGAAATGAGTTTTAACTTTGTTCCTTTTGGCACCTATCAGAGCTATATGTTCCGTATCAACATAAAATCGTCTATTTTCCAAGGACTGGAATGGAAAAAGCAACAAAGTTGGCGTGACAATATTGATTTTGGTGCACTTTAACACTTCAAATCGCCCGCAAGGGCATTTGAACGTTACCATTTACTTTACCGGAAGTTTATAAGCTAAATTGAATACAGGCTAATATAACAAGCAATTAAAAACTCATGAAAAATCATACAAAAAAAATAATC